>NZ_JBHVBL010000002.1:0-202936 GCF_042668165.1 Arthrobacter sp. NPDC057388 | reverse complement strand
ACCACGGGGGTGGGCGGCCCGGCAATTCAACCAATCAATAAAAAATCGGTATCAATAAACTTGGCACACTATTGAGTTCTCAAACAACAGACACACCCGGCACCACCCAAACCAAACATTCAGGATCGCTCCGGAGCAACTTTTCAAACTTACCCGCTCCAGCGAAGCTTTGCAAATCAGCATTTCCGTGATTCTTGGCTTGCAGTGCGGTTCCCCACCCGTTCGCAGCGCAGTATTAGCGCGCCGTTTTTCGGGCTATTTGAAAGGGGGTCGGTCGCTATTTTTCCGCTTCAGCGGCGGCGACTCGAAAGACTCTACACGGCCTGCGGAGCACGTGCAAATCGAGACCGGACGGCGGTGGTTACCTACAACTCCGGGCAGGATTGGCGGCGCTTCGGGTCACCGTCGCAGAACGCGGATAACAACTTTGAAGCGGTGACTGTACTGCCCGGTAGCCGTCATCCCGGACTCGAGTCTGCGCGTTGCCGGCTCAACTAGACAGAACAGTCTGTCTCGCATAGATTTCTCCTAGATCGCTGGCCCCTATGGGCAGAGATCCGTTTATCGCTGAAGCAGAAACGGCGGATCAATGTGCATGTCCCTTGAGGAGCCAAAAAATGGATGCCACACAGTTTGACCTATTTGTTGCCGAGGCGCTCACCACGGAGCGGGAGACTGACACAGTTCTCGGACCTGACGAGCTTTTTGGCCTCTACACGAGCTGGTGCCTAATCCACAAAGCGCAGCCCGCCGCCGCCGAAGCCCTGTTTGTGGCTCTCAAGGAACGTGGTATAGATCCTGAGAACTGCGAACTGGCGATGACCGGGCCGGCCGCAGCGGACTACATCCTGGCAAGTGCCCCGAGCCTTATCTAAGCCAACCAACAGAAAGAGCCGGCACCTGTCGGCTCTTTCTGTTTACTCAGGACTGTATTCAGGGCGCACTGCCCAGACAGCGCTTCGTCGCTCTAAAATTGCCAGCCCCAAGGGCTCGGCGGGAAAACAAAGGTACCCAATGGCCGTACAACCCGGCATAGCAGAAGGCGCAATCCTAGGCGGCAGGTACCGCGTGGTGGAACAGATCGGTTCCGGTGCCATGGCCAACGTGTACCGGGCGGTGGACGAATCCCTCGATCGGGAGGTCGCCGTGAAGGTCATCAACCGAAGAGACACAACACGGGAAACAGCGCGCGGCGATGACGCAGAAGTCAAGGTTCTCGCTGCCCTGAACCACCACAGCCTGATCACTCTCCTTGACGCCGGGGTGGACCGCCAGGGACCCGGCCGGGCCCGCGTCTACCTCGTGATGGAGCTCGTCGAGGGCCCGGATCTGAAGCGCCGCCTTAGCGAGGGCCCGCTCTCCCCCCGGCACACGGCCGAGATCGGCTACGACGTCGCTGACGCCCTCGCCTACATCCACGAAAGCGGCGTGATACACCGGGACGTCAAGCCCGGCAACATCCTGGTGTTTGACTACCAACACGACACCGCCCGGATGCACGCCAAGCTGACGGACTTTGGCATCGCGCTCATGGCTGACGAACCTGACCTGGAGGGCGAAGGCTTCCTTGGCACGGCCGGCTACCTGAGCCCGGAGCAGGCTAAGGCCGAGCCCGTCGGGCCGCCGAGTGACGTGTACTCCCTGGGCCTGGTGCTGCTCGAGGCCCTGACCGGGCAGCAGGCCTTCCCGGGCGACCCCCTGCAGAGCGCACTCGCGCGCCTGATGGATGACCCCTACATCCCGGAGGACATCGAGCCGGAATGGCGGCTGCTCCTGACCGCCATGACGGCCCGGAATCCGGAAGACAGGCCCTCGACCAGCGACGTGAGCCAGGCCCTGTACGAGCTGTCCCTGAGCACCCGCGGAAAGCACAAGGTGGACGCCTCTGTCATTCCCGCGGATGAGGAAGCCCGGATGGAGGCCGTGCACAGCTACGGAATCCTCGACACTCCCCCGGACGGGGCCTTCGACAGGATCACCGCACTGGCGGCCCGGCTGTTCTCCGTCCCGGTGGCGATCGTGTCGATCGTCGATCATGACCGCATCTGGTTCAAGTCGCACCACGGTGTGGATGTGCAGCAGATCAGCAGGGAGCCGGGCCTGTGCGCGTCCGCAATCCTGCAGGACGACCTCTGGGTGGTGGAGAACGCCCCCGAGGACCCGAGGACCCTGCTGAATCCCCTGGTGGCAGGTGAGTTCGGACTGAAGTTCTACGCAGGGGCTCCGCTCAAGACCCGAAGCGGCCACAACCTGGGCACCCTCTGCATACTGGACTTCGCACCGCGCGCCATGACCGCCGAGGACAACGCCAATCTGCGGGATCTTGCCGCAATGGTGATGGCCGACCTTGAACTGCGGCTCGAGGCAGCGGCCGGGCAGCCCGGCACTCCCCCGAGCTCCGAAACAGCTGCCGTTCCCTTGGATACCGGCATCGCCATCTAGGCCGTACCGGCGTCCACCGGACGGGTTAGGCAAACGGGGCCCCGCAGGTATGTCAGGACATTAATTCCGCCGCAAGATTTTTCTAGGCTGCGGCAACCACCATGAGTGCTGTCTGTAAGCGCAATTGGGGGCGACATGGACCTGTGTTCAACACCTTTTTCCGGTCTCCAACACACAGGAGGTCGGCAATGGCAGTGCTGAACATCCACGTCAACGACGGGTTCGTTCCGATGGTGGACGGCTCGCTGGTGTATCACCGGGGTTTCGGCGACCGGCGCACCACGGTCAACGATCCAAGCCCTGCACTGGCGCTGAGCCCGAAGGTCATCACCGCCAACGGGCGCGTGGTGGCCAGCCGGACCTATCCGCTGGGCGCACCGCTGCCGCCCCACGGCAGGCCAACCCCGCTCCGGCCGGACCCCGCCCAAACCCGGCAGTTCCTTGCAAGGCGGGCATACTGGGCCAGTTTCTTCCCGCTCCGGACGCTCATCGCCGAGACCGGCAGCACCATCGAAATCATGCTGCACAACAACCTCGCACAGCCGCATGAGATCCGGTTCCACCGCGCCGGGGCCGGCGGGACCGACGCCGGATCCGGCCCGGTGGCACCGGGCAAAACGAAGCTGCTGCGCTTTCCGGCACCGGCACCCGGAACGTACCTGTACACCGATCCGGGCAACCACACGGTGGAACGGACCCTCGGCCTGCACGGCGCCCTGGTGGTCATCGACCCGCGCAACGCCTGGCGGCTCGCCCCCGGCGCGGCCGAGTTCGAGCGCCAGTGGCTGTGGCTCTGCCACGATGTGGATTCCAACTGGGCCCGCATCGCTTCACGAGGGCAGACCGTGGATCCGGTGGCCACACCGGCTGTGCCCGACTACTTCACCATCAACGGATACTCCGGCTTCCAGTCCCTGGCCGTCACCACCGACCTGGCCTTCAACGACCGCCGGCACCAGGACACCCTGCCCTCCGGCCACCCCCGCGAGACCGACGTGCGCAACTTCAGCGCCTCACCGTCAGCGGGGGCGATCCGCACCGGACACCTCATGCGCATGCTCAACGCCGGCATCGTGGACCACCAGCTCCACTACCACGGCAACCACGTCTGGACCGTGCGGGCAAACGGCATCGACTTCCCCCGCTCCCACGGCCGCGTGTCACCGCAGGGCGACGTGCAGCTCCAGCAGTGGGAGGACACCATTCAGCTGCAGCCCCTGGAGCGCAAGGAAGCGGTGCTTCCGGTCCGGCGGCCGCCGGAAGTGATCGACCAGGTGTGGAACGCCAGGACCGAGGACTGGACGTACCCCATGCACTGCCACGCCGAGCCGTCCCAGACCGCCCGCGGCGGGCTCTACCCGGGCGGGCTAGTTGCCGACTGGGTACTCGCCGCCCAACCCGACCCTGCCAAGGGGACGCCGCCCACAGCCGCCGAGCCCCACCACACGTACAGGAGCCAGGTGGACTTCGCTTCAGACCAGCCCCACGAGGGCAGTCCGGAAACCCAGTTCCCGCTGAAACCGGATGTCTTCATCGAACTGGACTTCTTCAACAGGAAGTTCACCTTCCCCGACCGTTCCGAGCACGAGATGTGGAGTTTCGAGGGCAACGAATTCGGCCGCCAATTCCCCGGAACGACGGTGCGGATGCGGGAGGGCCAGCTCTTCCAGGCCACCATCAAGCCCAGCAAACGGGTGCACACCATCCACTGGCACGGGATCGAACCGGACCCGCGGAACGATGGCGTGGGCCACACCTCTTTCGAGGTCACCGGACACTACACGTACCAATGGCGGCCGGACGCCGCAGAGCGCGGAAACCCGAACCGCGGCTCAGCGGGAACTTACTTCTACCACTGCCACGTCAACACTCCCCTCCACGTGCAGTACGGCATGTTCGGTGCCATCGTGGTGGACCCGCCGGTCAATCCCGCCATGCCCGCACCCGCCGGGACCCGCCGTCACACGTTCGAGGGCCCGCTCTACGACATCGCCACGGAAACCCTGATTGCCCCGTACTCGATTGACCCGCGGTGGCACGAACTGAACCATGCAGCGGGACTCAACGGCGAGGATGTGGGGCTGAACCGGTTCGAGCCGAGGCACTTCTTCCTGCTGGGAGGCAACATCCCCAGCCGGCCCCGGGGGGACGACATCGTCTGGACCGTTTCGCAGATGCGGGCCAACGTGGCCAGGAACGGCAAACATCCGACGCTCGTCCGCTACGTCAACGTGGATTACTTCCCCACGCTGACCACCATCACGGATGCATCCGGCCGGCCCGCCAGAATCGCCGAACTGATCGCACACGACGGCCGGCCCTTCTGGACGACGCCAAGCCCCACCGGCCCGGCCGTGCAGCCCTCCATCGCGGGCCAGCCGCTGCTGACCAACGTCATCAGGTCCGGAGCGGCGGAGAAGTTCGACTTCCTGCTGCATCCTCCGGCCCCGGGCAGGTACACCATCACGGTCCAGTTCCTGCACTGGCTCACCTCGAAGGTGCTCGCCACCCGGACGGTGGCGGTGACGGCGGCCTGAGACTCCCGGCTTGAGCGGTCCTGCCCAGGTGGCATATGGAACCGCTTGCTAAAGCTCGACGGCGGGAGGGCGCCAGCGTCGCCGGCCTCCCGTCGTCGGGGTTAAAAGTCCCGAAAATTCCGCTGACGTGCAGCGGGGCGGCTGCTAGTGTGGCGGCATGGAAGCTGGCATGGTCCGCCCCAGGAGCGGCAAGATGATCGCGGGCGTCTGCGCGGCGGTGGCTGGGCGCTTCGGCATTCCCAAGGCTCTGGTCCGCATTGGCTTTGTGCTTTTTGGGCTGTTCGGTGTCGGGGAGCTGGTGTACATCGCCCTGTGGATCCTCATCCCCAAGGAGCGTTAGGCCTCCAGGCGCAGGAGAACTATCCGCCGACGTGGTGAATGGTGAAGGCGGAGAGGAAGCCGACGGCGGCCACGAGGCCGGTGAGGTTGTGGTGCTCCTCGAACGCCTCGGGGATCATCGTGTCCGCGAGCATGGCGAGGATCCCGCCCGCAGCCACTGCCGTGATGAAGGCAACTACGCTGTCGGGCGCGGTTTCCAGTGCCGTGTAGCCGATCAATGAAGCAAGCCCGCACAGCAGGGCAATCCCGCCCCACACGCCGAAGACGTACTTGGGACCGCGGCCGGCCTTCTTCATCCCGGCCGTGCTGGACAGCCCTTCCGGGACGTTGGAAATGAAGACGGCGGCGAGCATGGCCGGGCTCACGGTGCCTGCGGTGACGAGTCCGAGTCCCAGGACCACGGATTCCGGGATGCCGTCCAGGAGTGCGCCGACGGCGATGGCCGTGCCGCTGCCCGGATCTTCCGTTTCGGAGGGCTGCTGGTCCTTGGACCGCTTCCGGTGTTTGGCTCCGGAGCGGGCAAGCAGCACGTTGGCGCCGACATAGACCACCGCGCCGGCGAGGAATCCGAGGACCGTCGGCCAGAGCCCGCCGCCCTGGACGGCCTCGTCCACGAGCTCGAAGGCCAGGGCGGAAATGAGGACGCCCGCGCCGAACGCCATGATCGAAGAGACGAGCTTGGCCGGGATGTTCCATTTCCAGGACAGCCCCGAGCCGAGAACCAGCGCTCCGCCGGCAAGGGTTCCCCACAGCAGCGCCTGGGCCCACATGGGCATGGATGTCCGCCTTCCCGGCCGCCAGGCCACATTACACCGAGGGACGGCAGCACACGCCTCCGTCCCGGTCCACCTGCATTCTTGCAGACACGGGGGACGGCGCCGGTGCGGCAGGCCGGAGTAACGGCGGCGGACTTGCCGGATCAGCTGCGGGGCACGAGCCGGTGCCAGCCGCGTGTGATGCTGGCCCAGATCGCCCACATCGCGGCTGTGGCGGCGGCGAGCGTCAGTGCAGCCGTGACCGTCTGACCGGCGGCGAAGAAACGGATGGTGAATCCCGTGAGGTAGGCGAGTCCGACGGCGGCCGCCGCACCGAGCGCGAACAGCAGCAGTCCCGCCGCGGTGCTGAATGCGCGCTTCGCGGCGCCGCGCGTTTGGGTGCCGCGGGTTCGGGTGCTGCGGGTTTCCGGGCTTTCCGGGGAAGCTGTGCTGTCGGGTTCGCTTCGGCTCAGCTGCAGCAGGTCGGCGGGAGCTTTTTCTTCCCAGCCGGCCACCGGCGTAACGGCACGGCCGGCAACCGGGTGCGGACCGGCGTCGGGCATCACCATGGAAAGGTTGGCATCAGGTTCAGCCTCGGGTTCGATGTCGGTGCGCGCCCGCCGGCCGCGGCGGCGCTGCCCAACCGTCGCGGCCGAGTGCTCCCAGATCTGCGGCAGGGTGGTGAAGCCGTGCCGGGCCGCGATGGTGAGCACGATCTGCGCGGTGGCCAGAGCGTGCGCCGCCGGCTCGTGCCGCTCAACGGGCGGAAGATCCAGGGCGGCCAGCACGTCACCGAGGCGGTGCTGCGGCAGGTCCAGGTGGTTCTGGGCAAGGTGCAGCGCGCAGTAGAAGTCCTTGGCCGGGAGGTCCAGGTGCTGGTGCTCGGTGGCTTTGCGCATGACGGAGGCGTCATAGGGGGCGTCGAAGGCCACCAGCGGGTCCTCGCAGACGAACTGCAGGATGCCTTCGAGGGACATTTCCCAGTCGGCGGCGTTCTGGACGTCCTGTTCGGTGATGCCGTGGAGCTCCACGTTGATGGGGTCAAAGTCGTCGATCCCGGGCGGCGGCTTGATGAGCCATGTTGCCGAGTCCACGATTAGCCCGTCCCGGACCTTCACCAGGCCGACGGCGCACGCTGAGCCGCGGTGGCTGTTGGCCGTTTCGAAATCGATGGCCGTGAAACTGATTCCTGACATTCCTTGCCTCCCCAGGGCATGGCGCGGGAGGCCGCAAACGCCGTTGTTTGTGACCTCCCGCACATGACTTCGCCATTCTTGCAGAGGAAATGCTGGATTACGTCCTTGACCGAAAATGTGACGCGCACCATTCCCTCTGCGAAACGGGTGTTGACTCCCTGGGCGGTCGGGAGTACCACGGCCTTGGGCGGTCCAATCCGGGGCAGCCCCAGGTGGTTTTGCAAGCATTAGGAGCACGTCATGCCTGTCGCCGTCATCCTCGATATTCCCGGGGCAACGCTGGAGCAGTACGACCAGGTCATCGAAAAAATGGGCTTCACCAAGGGTGGTCCCGGCGCGCCGGGCGGTCTGACACACTGGGTGGCCGCCACAGAAAAGGGCATCCGGGTGGTGGACACATGGCAGAGCAGGGATGCCTTTGAGGCGTTCACCCGCGAGAAGACCGAGCCCCTCATGGCCGAAGTGGGCATGACGGAGAAGCCGGAGATCACCTTCTACGAGGTCCACAATTACCTGACCGCAGGGCCGGAAGCTTAGGCCCAAACCGCTACTTCAAAGGAGAAGTACCATGGCCGTTTCAGTCATCCTCCACCGCGTCGCCGACTACGACGCATGGCGCAAGGTCTACGATTCCGTGGCACAGATGCAGACCGACGGCGGCGTCACTCAGGAGTCCGTATACCGGATGGCAGATGATCCAGACAACGTTCTGGTCCTCCACTACTTCAACGATGTGGACACCGCCAAGGCGTTCTTCGCTAACCCGGATCTGAAGGACGCCATGCAGCGCGGCGGCGTCCAGGGCGAACCGAGAATCGAGATCTTCGAGTAACCGCTGTTCCGGGAAAGCCCGACGGCGGGTGGCCGGCAATGTTTGCCGGCCACCGCCGTCGTGGTTCAGTGCGCTGAAACCTTACCGCCCGGGGTTTGGATCGATGCCCTCGGCGGTTCCCAAACCGCCGTCGTCCTGGCTGACGGCATCGGGGACTCCGATCAGCGGAACGGCCTGTGTGACCGGCTCACCGTGGTGCAAATGATCCTTGTGCCGGGCTTCCTGAAGATGCTGCTCCAGCTTCTCTTCCGCGTCCCGGCGGCGCTGGCCAATGGTGCGCATCTGCTGGGTGGTGGGTGCCGCATGCGCGTGCTGGTGCTGCCCGTGATCCGGAAAAAACTCGCTCATAGTGGAATCGTCCCACTGGCCGGCCCCAGTGGCTACCACCCCAAGGCAGAGGAGCCGGCGGCACAGAACCCGGCCGTTGCCGGCCGCGCAGCACCCTGCCATTCTGGGTGCATCCCGTCTCCGGGAGCGAACGAAAGGACCGGACGATGCCGCTCTATCTCTCCAAGTTCAGCTACACCCCGGAAACCTGGGCACGGCTGGCCAGCAACCCTGAGGACCGAAGGAAGGCCGCGAAAGCCTACATCGAATCGGTCGGCGGGAAGCTCCACGGGTTCTGGTACTCCTTCGGCACCCACGACGGCTACAACCTCTGGGAGGCTCCGGACAACGTGTCCATGGCCGCGGTCGCGGTGGCCATCAGCGGCGGCGGGGCACTCGCTTCATTCGAGACAACAGTGCTCCTGACCGTCGAGGAGGCAATGGAGGCCATGCGGCAGGCCGCGCAGATCAAGTACCAGCCTCCGGGCGCGGGCCAACAGCAGCCTGAGGTGACTGTCGACTGAGCCGCGCCCTGTCAGCCGGCTCAGCGCTCCGGGTTCAGGTCCTTCCGGAAGATCACCGTTCCGTTGGCGTTCCGGAGGGTGACGGAGAAGATCTCGTCCTCGCCTAGGTCCACGTGGCCGAAGTACTGGCTTTCGCCGCTGCGCGGTGACTCGCCGGCGTAGGCGCCGGCCCGGGAGAAGACCACCTCGGGGCCGAAGGTGCCGTCCATCTGGTTCGGGCCGAAGCTTCCGGCGTTGATCGGGCCGCCCACGAACTCCCAGAAGGGGTCGAAGTCCTGGAAGGCTGCGCGCTCGGGCGAGTAGTGGTGGGCCGCGCAGTAGTGGACGTCAGCGGTGAGCCAGACCACGTTTTTAACCCGGTTGCGCTTGAACGCGGACAGGACCCGCGCTATCTCGAGTTCCTTGCCCATTGGGGCTCCGGCGTCGCGGTTGGAGAGGGACTCCTGTGCCGCGGGGCCGTCAGGGACGATGATGCCGAGCGGGAGGTCCGCAGCGATCACCTTCCAGGTGGCCTTGGACTTGCTGACCTCGCGGATCAGCCAGTCGGCCTGCTCCTGGCCCAGGATGCGGGTGAGGTTCTTTTCCTTGCCGTCCGTGTTCGGGTCCTTGAACGTGCGCATGTCCAGGCAGAACACATCCAGCTGCGGCCCGCGGGTGATCTTGCGGTAGATGCGGGCCGGCTCGAAGCCGGTGCCGCCGTCGCTGAGCTGGGCGATGGGCTGGTATTCCTGCCAGGCCTGGCGGCCGCGGGCGGCCAGGACGTCGACGCGGCGCTCGGTGTAGCGGGCGTCGGTGAGGATTTCGCCCGGGTACCAGTTGTTGGTGGTTTCGTGGTCGTCCCACTGGGCGATGACCGGGACTTCGGCGTAGAGGGCGCGGATGTTCCGGTCCATGAGGTTGTAGCGGTGCCGGCCGCGGTATTCCTCGAGGGTTTCGGCCACCTTGGAGACCTCCTCGGTGACGAGGTTGCGCCAGATCTGTCCGTCGGGCTCGGTGACCTGTGCTGCAATGGGGCCGTCGGCGTAGATGGTGTCACCGGAGTGGATGAAGAAGTCCGGCTTGGTGGCGAGCATGGCGGCATATCCGCGCATCCCGCCGATATCCTCGTTGATGCCCCAGCCCTGGCCCGCGGTGTCGCCCGTCCAGACGAAGCTCTGGCCTTTCTTTCCGCCGTTGCTGCGGGACCACGGGCTGCTGGCCTTCAAGCCGGGGGCGGTGCTGAAGGAACCGTTGGCAGGCTCCCCGGCGTTGCCGTCCGGGTCTTCGAAGTGCATCGTGAGCGCGAAGCGGGTGCCCGACGGCAGGTCGCGTGCATGGATCTTGGACGTGAAGTCAGTGGCGGCGCTGGCGGGGGTGCCGCGCAGCACGCGGCTAAACGCACGGCTGCCACGGAGCGGGATCCCGTCCTCGTCAACGGCCAGCAGGTTGGCCACGAGCCGGCCGGCTCCCGACGCGCGGGACCACAGAACGCCCGAGTTAGTGGTGACGTCTCCGGTGGAGATGCCGGAGGGAAGGGTCAAACGGTTGCGGACCAGGGGCACGGCGGACGGCCGGGCCGCGTGGGCGGGGACAACCAGAGAGGGCGCGACGGCGGCAGCACCGGCAGCGGCGATGGCACCTTTGAGGACATTGCGGCGGGAGAGAGCAGACATGGGGCCATCGTTGTCCGGCCGGGTTACGGGCGGACGACGGCGGGGTGAACCGAGTGGAGAGCGGCGGTGACGGAGTGCCTCAGCGCATCCCAACTGCGCGCCAAGCGGTAGGGCTTACTCGCAAACGAAGCAAACCCCACCGCGTTGTTCAGTCGCTCATCCTCCGAGTTCAGCGCAGATATCGCGCTTCGTCCCAGTGGTACTCAGCAGCGTAGTGACGTTGTTTGGTCCCGGATCTACAACCCGGTACACGATGCGTCCGCTGTACTGCGTTGTGGAGGGGCCTTCGGGGGTATCCGTTGGAAACAATATGAGCCCTGCTGTTCCTGTTTCAGTAACGGTTTGGGACCCATCCGCGTTCAGGACCGTATTCCGAACAGACCCGGTGGGCCGAATTGTGACCGATCGAACAGGCTCTTGGTCCGAATTCAGCCTGGTGTAGGTCAACGTGTAGCCTCGACCTCCGCTAAAGATGCGAATGGGATTACCGGCTTTATCCAAGAAGGTCCTGACGTTGGCATTTGAGCCGGTTGCCTGCAGCAACACATCAAAGCCGGGCACGCTTGGCCCGCAGGAATAACAAAATTCTCAGGAAAGTCTGCGGGCGGATCTTCCTTAATCGGCGGGGCTGCCGTCGCTACAGGCAATACAGCAAAGAGCCCCCCTGCGAGCAGAATAGGCAGCATAAATGGACAGGCGGTAGTAAGCTTCATTGGTTTCTCCGACATTGGCGGTCATCGTTGGCCGAATGTACATAAGGCAGGTAGCGCACCACGGTGCACATATTCATCGCAGTTGCCGCGTCATTGTCGCGGTCATGAGACGTTTAGATTATGACGCCGTCGACGACATGAAAAGAGTTAGTTGCCATTGATTAAAGACGTAAAACATGCATTTGCCGCCTACGCGGTTTAGTCGTTCAATTTATGAGAAACTCCTCATAAAGATAGATCACTATCAGCAAGAGCTAATTCTCAAGTAAGTATGGCCTGATGGACGGTCATTCGCTGCCAAAAGCAGCTCAGCGCGAAGGCACCTCGTCAACAAACGCCACCGGTGCCACGGCCTGCTGGTAGAGCTTGAGTGCGTCGGCCACAGCGAGGTTGCCGAAGTTCAGGGACAGCTGCAGGCCTTCGAGCTGGGCATTGGCGCTCTCTGCCGCGCTGACCTTCTCGCCCAGGGCCCGGGAGTTCGCGAAGTTCGTGGCCAGCGCCGCGGCGACGGAGAAAATCACCGCCGCGAGGCACAGGAACCGCCACACCACGGAGTCCTCCTCTAGCCGGAAGATGCCTTGAATAGCCTCCGTGAAACCCGTCCCGCCAACAGCGGGACCGGCGGTGAGCATGGCGGCAAGAGCACTGCCCACGATGCTGATGTTGGAGAGCCTGTTCCGTCGTGGCCGCTCGCGTCCCAGATACATGCGGATGGCGTGCTGCTTCTGGTCGATGCGGTCGGAGAGCCGTTGGCGCGTGTCCGCGGTTTCGTCCATGGTCTGCTACAGCCTTTCTCCCCCCCGGTCGACGTTTCGGGTTCAGGATCCCACCGCTCCGAAATCCGGTCCAGACTCCTCGAGTTCGCGGGAACGCGTCGTCGACGCCGGAAACTTTCGGCGAGCCGGGTGGGCCTCCGGCGAATTCGCGAGGCGGAATGGAGCCTACAGCCCCCGCCCCAGCAAGACAGAGTTGTCTCCCTGTCCGGTACACGCAGGCTTGTGTACCTTATTGCCACGGGAAGCAATGGCGCATCCCGGCGGGCTGGGGCAGCGGACGAGAGGGACAAAGATGGCAAAGACGACCGGAGCGGCACCAAAACTGGCCAAGGCATTGGCAATCGTTCTCGGCACTGCGGAAGCAGGCACTGCGGAACCAAACACCGCGAAGCCAGGCAACGAGCAAGAAACGTACCCGATACCGGTCCGGCTGCGGGCCTGGGACGGTTCGGAAGCGGGTCCCGCCAATGCACCGCTAATCGAATTCACTTCGCGCCGGGCACTGCGGCGGATCCTGTGGTCGCCGGGACAGCTGGGCCTGAGCCGGGCGTATGTCGCCGGCGAGATCAAGGCGCATGGCGACATCTTCGCCGTCTTCGCGGCGCTCAGCTCCGCCGGCAAGTTCGCCGAATCCGGCCCCTTCACTCCGCTGACGGCGCGGGAACTCTGGACCCTGCTGAAGTCCGGGGTCCGGCTCGGCGCCCTGGGCCCCAACCCTGCTCCCCCGCCGGAGGAAGCGAAGGTGGAGAAGCACGGAAGGCGGCACTCCAGGAAACGGGACGCCGCCGCCATCTCGCACCATTACGACGTCGGCAACGACTTTTACCGGCTGGTCCTCGGCCCGTCGCTGGTCTACTCATGTGCGGTCTGGGCCGATGAAGGCACGGGCCTGGACGCCGCGCAGGAGGCAAAGCTCGACCTGATCTGCCGGAAACTCGGGCTGCAGCCAGGCCAGCGCGTGCTCGACGTCGGCTGCGGCTGGGGAAGCTTCGCGCTGCATGCTGCCCAGCGCTACGGAGTGAACGTCGTCGGCGTCACGCTGTCCACCGAACAGGCGGAACTGGCCCGCAAGCGCGTGGCCGAGGCCGGGCTCACCGAGCGTGTGGACATCCGCGTCCAGGACTACCGCGACATCGCCGACGGACCCTTCGACGCGATCAGCTCCATCGGCATGTCCGAGCACGTCGGCCGTGAACAGCTGGGCCGCTACGTCTCGCAGCTCCATGGCCTGCTGCGGCCCGGCGGGCGCCTGCTCAACCACGCCATCTCCTGGAACGCCGGCCCCACCGAGGATGACCCTGATTCGTTCATTCCCCGCTACGTCTTCCCCGACGGCGAGATGCTCAGCTTGGGCACGATGGTCACCGCGCTGGAGGACGGCGGCTTCGAAGTGCTCGACGTCGAGGCCCTCCGCCGGCACTACGCGCTGACGCTGCGGGCCTGGGTGAAGAACCTCGAGGACCAGTGGGATGAGGCAGTCCGGCTGACCTCCGAGGGGCGCGCCCGCATCTGGCGCCTCTACATGGCGGCCAGCGCACTCGGCTTCGAAAACGGGCTGACCGGTGTCAACCAGGTGCTGGTCCAGAAGGCCGGTGGCGAGGAACCGCCGCTGCGGCTGAGGAACTGGGCCGGCTGAGCCCTGAACCAGGAAATCCACATACGAGGAGCAAGGACAATGGCTAATATTCTGATGGTCGTCTCGGCGGCCGATTCGCTGACCATGAAGGATGGCAGCCAGCACCCCACCGGATTCTGGGCCGAGGAGCTGGTGGTGGCACACCGGACCCTGCAGCAGGCCGGACACAACGTGGACTTCGCCACTCCCGGCGGCGTAAAACCCACCGTGGACAAGCTCAGCCTCCAGCCGGACACCGTCGGCAGCGAGGAGCGGGCGGAGGACTTCCGCACCTACCTGGACATGATCGACGTCGACCTGTTCGCGCCACTGGTGCTGGCCGACGTCGACATGTCAGGGTACGACGCCGTCGTGCTGCCGGGCGGGCACGGCCCCATGGCGGACCTCTTCCAGGACCAGGACCTGGGACGGATCCTCGTGGAGGCCGACGCCGCCGGCAAGATCATCGCCCCGTTCTGCCACGGCCCGGCGGGCCTGCTCAGTGCAACGGCTGACGACGGCGCGTTCGCCTTCGCGGGCCGGAAGCTCACCGTCTTCACCAACTCCGAGGAGCTGGGCGGCGGCACCGGGGAAAACACGCCGTGGTTCGTGGAGACGGCTCTGCGGGGAAAGGACGCCAACGTGGAGACCGGTCCGGACTGGGCCAGCCACGTGGTGCGCGAGGGCAACCTGATCAGCGGCCAGAACCCGCAGTCCAGCGAGGACGTGGCGAAGGAGGTCATCAAGGCCCTCGCCGAATAGGCGCTTCAGGACTCAAACAGCAACGCGGGGTCAGATACCGCCCAATCCGACGCCGGAATGCGGCGGTATCTGACCCCGCGTTGCATTGGGAACGGGGGTTGCGCTCAGCCGGACATACCCGGCCGGACGCGCACGAAGTCGACCTTGTTTCCCGGGTTGGTCCGGCCTTTGGGGTGGCGCGAGAACCCTTTGGCGTCCAGATGGTTCTGGGCGCTGTACTCGGCGAGGGCTTCGTCGTAGGCCTGGTTGAGCCGCCAGCCGGGGACCTGCTCCACCGAGCCGTCGGCAAAGGTGATGGACACGACGATGCTGCCCGGGAAGTGCCGGGGCATCCGGATAAAGCCTTCGGGATCCTGCTGGAGATTGATCAAAGTGGTCCGCCTTCTGCTCGGGGGTTCCAGTCATAGCACAACGACGGCGGGAGGCCGGCAGATATGCCGGCCTCCCGCCGTCGTTGGTTGGACGGAAAGGATGCTAACCCGCCAGCCCGGCCACCAGGAAGATCACCGCGGCGATGGCGAAACCCATGACGCCGATGAAGGTTTCCATGATGGTCCAGGTCTTCAGCGTGGTCTTGACGTCCATGCCGAAGAAGCGGCCCACCAGCCAGAAGCCGGAGTCGTTCACGTGCGAGACCACCACGGAGCCGGCAGCCACAGCGATGACCATCGCGGCGACCTGCATGCCGTTCAGCCCGGCGGATGCGACGGCGGGGGCGATAAGGCCGGCGGTGGTGGTGAGCGCCACGGTCGCCGAACCCTGGGCGATGCGCAGGATCGCGGAGATCAGGAAGCCGGCGAGGATGAGCGGGATGCCCATGTTGCCCAGCACGTCGGCCAGGGCGTCGCCGATGCCGGAGGTGCGCAGCACGCCGCCGAACATGCCGCCGGCGCCGGTGATGAGGATGACCGAGCAGACCGGGCCCAGCGAGGATTCGAGCAGCTTCTCGAGGGCGCCGTTGTGGACGCCGCGGCGGGCGCCCAGGACGAACATCGCCACGAGGACGGAGATCAGCAGGGCCACGGGGGTTTCGCCCAGCGTGCGGAGCACCTGGAACCACTGCTCGTCCTTGACGCCCTCCGGCAGCACACCGGAGGCCGCGAAGGTGTTCAGGCCGGTGTTGATGAAGATCAGGGCCAGCGGCAGGAGCAGCAGGCCGATGACGGTGCGGAAGCGCGGCGGGTGCGATTCGGCCTCCGCCGAGGCGTGGCCCAGGAGTTCCGGCACCGGAAGCACCAGCTTCTTGCCGGTCCAGAGGCCGTACAGGTACGCGGTGACGTACCAGGTGGGGATGGCGGTGAGGAGGCCGGCGATGGTCACCAGGCCGACGTTCGCTTCAAAGAACGCAGACGCCGAGACCGGGCCCGGGTGCGGCGGCAGGAAGATGTGCATCACGGAGAACGCGCCGGCAGCCGGGAGTCCGTAGCGCAGCACTCCCCCGCCCAGCCTGTGGGCGACGGCAAAGACGACGGGAAGCATCACCACGAGGCCGGCGTCGAAGAAGATGGGGAAGCCGAAGATGAGCGAGGCGAGGCCCAGCGCGAAGGGGGCGCGCTTTTCACCGAAGATGCCGATCAGGTAGTCGGCCAGCACCTTGGCGCCGCCGCTGGTTTCCACGATGCGGCCGAGCATGGCGCCCAGGCCGACGAGCAGCGCCACGGTTCCGAGGGTCGTCCCGAAGCCGTTGATGAGCACCGGAACCACCTGGTTGGCGGGAATTCCGGTGGCGAAGGCGGTGCCGAGGCTGACCAGGATCAGGGCAAGCAGCGCGTGCATGCGCAGCCTGATGATCAGGAACAGCAGGACGCCGATCGCCGCCGCCGCAATGAGCAGCAGCGGTCCTGCGCCCAGTGTTTGAGTCCATCCTTCGATGGTCATGGTTCTCCTTTGAAACAGATTTCTTGGGGGGGTTGGGGAAAGAGCGTTGGCCCGGCTACGCCGGGAACTGCAGCGCCGTCAGGATCTCCGTGATGAGGTCCTCCGGCGTGCGGGTGATGTCCAGCCGGAGGCTGCCGGCGCCGAGTTCCTCCGCGGTCAGGGCCTCAAGCGTGGCCAGCTGGCTGGGCAGGAGCGTGGGCGGCATGAAGTGGCCCTCGCGCCCCTGCATCCGCTGGCTCAGCAGCTCGGACTCGCCGTGCAGGTGGAGGAAAACCACCCGGCCTTCGGCTTCGGCCAGCAGCTTGCGGTAGCTCTGCTTGAGCGCGGAGCAGGTCAGCACGGTGCTGTGGCCGGCTCGCGCCTGCGCGGTCATCCAGTTCTGGATTTCCTGCAGCCAGGGCCAGCGGTCCTCGTCCTGGAGCGGAATGCCCTGGCTCATCTTGTCGATGTTGGCCTGCGGATGGAACTCGTCGGCCTCCGCGCAGGCCCAGCCCAGATGCCTGGACAGGGCCGCAGCGATCGTGGACTTGCCCGAACCGGCAACGCCCATGACCACCAGATGCGTGGCTGGATACTGCATGTTTACCTCCGAAGAAGACGTCTTTGGCTTGTGGAAGAAGCTCAATCTGCAGCCCGACTCGCGCTGCGCTGGGAATAAGGTATCACCAATTCACCTAAAAGATACTATCTTTTGGTGTCACAGGTCATACCTTTGTCTTCTGCGTCCGGTACGCTGGAGGGGCGCTAGGCGCTGAAGGAAGGCAGGATCATGTCGACGGCGACAGAAGACCACGCGGGCAACGCGTACGACGGCGGGTTGTCACCCGCGATGCACGAACGCGTCCTTGACGCCGTGGGCGTGGCCATCGCGTCAGGCGCGCTGGCGCCGGGAACCCGGCTGACGCTGGAAGGCCTACAGCAGGAGTACGGCGTATCGCGGACCGTTGCGCGGGACACCATGAAGGTCCTCGAGTCGATGAACCTGGTCTACTCACGCCGGCGGGTGGGGATTGTGGTGCAGAGCCCGGAGCTGTGGAACGTCTATGACCCCAAACTGGTGCGCTGGCGTCTCGCGTCCGACCGCCGCGCCCAGCAGTACGCCAGCCTCACGGAGCTGCGCATCGCCGTCGAACCCATTGCCGCTGCCGGTGCCGCCCGCCGGGCCAGCGCTGCCGAGCGCAGCCAGCTGGTGTCGCTGGCCGCGGACCTGCGCAGGCTGGGCGAAGCCGGTGAGCTGGAGGCGTTCCTCGAAGCCGACATCGCCTACCACCGGCTGCTGCTCAAGAGCTGCGGCAACGAGATGTTCTGGGCCCTCGAAGGGATGGTGGCGGAGGTGCTCGCCAGCCGGACCCATCAGGGACTCATGCCGTTCAAGCCGAGGCAGGAAGCCCTCGAGGCCCACGAGAAAGTGGCTGCGGCGGTGGCGGGCGGGGACGCCACGGCGGCGGAGACGGCCATGCACCACATCCTCGACGAGGTGCGCGAGGCGATGGGCCTGCACCTGACGCCCCTCGGCGATTAGTCCTGTCCGAAACCCGGCGCGAGGAGCATAATTTAACCCCCGCACCATCTGTGGCGTGCCGTGCGCACGGGCGGGTAATGCACCGGCTGGCCCATCGGGGCTGCCGGCATCCTGGCGAAGGCGGGCCGGGCCGGCTCACTGCTTCGCACCCTTACCGAATGGGAAAAGCGGTCTCAGAGGGTTGGAAG
Source organism: Arthrobacter sp. NPDC057388 (assembly GCF_042668165.1). Taxonomy (NCBI): domain Bacteria; kingdom Bacillati; phylum Actinomycetota; class Actinomycetes; order Micrococcales; family Micrococcaceae; genus Arthrobacter; species Arthrobacter sp. NPDC057388. The sequence goes on along the minus strand of NZ_JBHVBL010000002.1, from coordinate 184,878 downwards.
AAAATGTTGTCTCGCACCAAATCAGGATTGATCTCCATGGTCGCGGCTGCTGTCTTGGCCGCAGGGCCTGTGCCCGGCGCCGCCGCCGGCACAGCCGTACAGGACGACGACGACCATGACTCCAAACTGACCTCCCAGCAGCGCAGACTTGTCGACACGCTGCGGGATGTCACCGAGGAATACCGTTCGCTGCATGAAGCGATGGAGGACGGCTACAAGAAGGTGACCGGATGCGTCGACAAGAAGGGAGTCGGGGCGATGGGATTCCATTACGCCAAGAACTCGCTGATCGACGCCAAGACCGATGCACGCAAGCCGGAAGTGCTCGTGTACATGCCCAACAGGCATGGACACTACAGGCTGGTCGCGGTCGAGTTCCTCTCCACGGCAAAGAAGCGGCCGTCGATTGCGGGCATGAAATTCGAGAACGGGCCGTTCCCCGGCACTTTCGCCCTGCACGCCTGGGTGTGGCGGGACAATCCTGACGGCATGTTCGCGGCCTACAACCCGGACCTTAAATGCCCTAAGTAGCCGGGGGGGTTTCAGCCCCGGGTGTTCCAGTAGCCGCGGCTGACGGGAGGCCGGCAGCTCAGCCGGCCTCCCGCCGTCGTGCTTCCGGTCCCCGCCGACCTACCAGAGTCGTGCGCTGGAGTACGGCACGCTGGGCAGGTCCCCCGCTTCCCACGATTCATGGGAGCGGACGCTGGGGCTGTGTCCCCGGCCGTCGCTGAGGACGGACCGGACGGTGGTGGTGACAATCCAGAGTCCGGTAAGAAGCAGGATAACGAGCAGAGCCATGGTGTTTGCGCCTCGGTGGTGATGTGCGGATGGGGTGATTTCAGTGTGCGAGGGTGCCGTGTGAGCAGGCGTGTGAACACCGCTGACGCCGCGGATGGCCGGGGCTAGAATGACGCGTATGGCCGAAACCACCATTCGGCTCCTCGGTCCGCCGGCGATCGAGTCCACCGGAACTCCTCCCCCGCAGCCCCGGGGCCGCAAGGCCTGGGCGGTGCTCGCCTACCTTGCGCTGCAGCCGGACGGCACCGGGCGGTCGCGGCTGGCAACGCTGCTGTTCCCCGACGCGGCGGATCCCCTCGGCGCCCTGAGATGGAACCTCTCCGAGCTGCGGCGGACGCTCGCCGGCGTGACGTTCGACGGCGATCCGCTGCGGTTGGCGCTGCAGCCGCCGTGGCGGTGCGACGCCGCCGAGCTGGTGGGCGCCGGGGCGCTCCCCCGCCCGGATCCGCGCAGCCTGAACGGCCAGCTGCTGGAGGGGCTGTCCTTCGTCGATTGCCCGGTTTTCGATTCCTGGCTGGCGGAGCAGCGCTACCGTCTCGAGAACTGTGCGCAGTCCCTGCTCTACGAGTCCTCGGTGTCCGCACTGGCCTCGGGCGATCCACGGGAGGCAGCGGACCTGGCCTCGCGGGCGCTGCAGCGGGACCCGTTCCACACGGACTGCAACGCCGTGCTGGTCAAGGCCCTGGTGGCGACCGGCGAGCACCGGCACGCCCGCGAGCACGTGGCCAGGTGCGCCGACCTCTACCGCGACGAACTGGGCCTGCCGCTGCCGCCGGAAATCCGGAGGGCATTGTCGGGCGCGGAACCGGAGACCGATCCGGGGATTCCAGCGACGGCGGCGACGGTGCGGTCCTACCTCGATGCCGGCGGCGCCTCGCTGTCGGCCGGCGCCGTGGACCGGGGGCTGGACCAGCTGCGGCTCGCCGTCGTCCTGGCCCAGCGCACGCCGGACCGGCACCTCCTCGCCGAGTCGCTGGTGACACTGGCCGGGGCCATGATCCACCAGGCCGGCGGCCGCGGCGCGGAGGTCGCGGATTTCCTGCACCGGGCGCTGTCGGCTGAAACGCCGGCCGGGTCGGTCCCGGCCGCCCCGTCGTCGGTCCCGGCCGGGCCGCCGTCGGGAAAGTACGACGCCGGCTCCCCCACTTCCGCTGCCGCGTACCGCGAGCTGGGGTACTTGTCGGTCCAGCGGGGCGTTCCGGACCGGGCGGCAGGCTGGCTGGAACGCGCCGGGGCGGCCGCCACCGGATTCCCCGAAGAGCAGGCCAGGGTGCTGGCGATCCAGGGCATGCTGGCGTCGGACACCGCGCGCTACCTTGACGCGGTCGAGGCGCTAAACGCATCCGTCAGGCTGGCCCGGGAGGCGCGGAACCGGCGGCAGCTGGCATTCAGCAGCGCGCTCCTTGGCCGGGTGTGGCTGCTGCGAGGCGAGCTGGACCTGGCGGCCGAGACCCTGGATCACGCGCTGCAGTGGATTCTCGCCGAGCACTGGACCGCGTTCGAACCCTTCGTGGCAGGTGTGCGCGGCGAAACGTATCTGGCGGCGGGCGACCTCGAGTCTGCTGCGGAGATGATCGACAGGTCATGGGTGATGGCCGATCTTGCAGGCGACCATTGCTACATGGCCCTCGCGGCGGGGGCTGAAGCGCGGCTGTTCCTGGCGCACGGCGACCTTGCGGCGGCGCAGCACTGGGTGGACCGAGGGATGGAGCCCAGGCCCTGGTACCTCTGGTATTCGGCCCGGCTGCTGGATGTTGCCGCGGAGGTGGCCATCGCCGCACAATCTGGGCAGGCCGGACAGGTGGTGGACCGGCTCGGGGCGCTTGCGAGCCGGAGCGGCATGCGCGAGTTCGTGGTGCGGGCGCAGTCCCACCGCGCCGTGCTTGGCGACGAGGCCGCAGCCCAGGCAGTCCCCTGGCTGGCGAAAGAGATCGACAACCCCGCCCTGACGGCCTTCCTCGCGGCCCGCGGCCAGCTCTGACAGCTCCTACAGCGGGCCAGGCTCATTCAGCGGTCGTGGGCCGACCATTCAACACTTGGCTGACTTGCAGGAAGAACTTGACGCCGCCGTCGGTCAGCAGCCCTCGCCGCCGGAAGCTCCCTTCCGGTTCCATGAGATGGAGACAATCCAGGGCGCGCCTGACGGTTTGGTTGATGTCCGATGCCCACGAATCGGGTATCGGGTGCCCCGACCGAGTAACAAAACCGGCTGCTTCCAAGGCAGCACGGATCGCTTCCACTTTCCGGTTCCACGGCGGGGCGATGCCGCTCAGGTGCCAGAACGCGTAGAGGCGGGTGACGAGGTAGACGGCGTCATGTTCCGGCCTGCCGATCTTGTCGATGACAAGATCCCAGAGGTCGGCCGGCCGCTCCAGGGCTCGCCTGCCGGCAGGTGTCAGCACCAGCCGGCCCTTGAACTTCCTGAGGAGCCGCCATTTAACAACGTGCTCGCGGAGTTCCATGACTGGTATCGCGTTCGCCTCCCGGTTCGCCTTGCCCACGACCAGTCCGCTCCAGCCGAGCTCCTCCACGGCCCGCAGCACCATCGCTGGCTTCAGGTAGCCGTCCTTGGTCAGTTCCACGCCGTCGGGCGACGCCTGCTCGAGCAGCCACCGGACCGGTAGCAGCACGGCGTCGCGTTCCCCGTCGCTAAGCGGCTGGGGCCACCATTGGAGGCTGAGGTTCCGCAGCTTGCGGTTTACGCCGTGAGGGTCAAAGACTGACGCGTCGAACTGCGGGCCAATGTCGCCGGTCAGCTGAAAGACCCAGCTGCGCGCCTCCTGGTACTCGGGATGGTTCCTGTCCGCCAAAATCTGCACGAGCCGCGTGTAGCCGGCCGCGCCGCCGGAGTCTTCCACCGGACCCCGGCTGGCTCCGTCCACGCAGGTCAGCTCTCCCGCAGCAAGGTCGACGGCACCCAGAAGCTCCACCTCATGCGTCCAGCAATCACCGAAGTCGTACTCGTACTCGATGCGGGACCTTCCCGGCCGCTTCGCGTCCAGAAGGTCGGAAAGTACGACGCCGGAAACCGCTGCTGCCTCAGATTCTTCCGTTTCGAAGTCCGGCCCGGCGAGAACCGCCGGCCTTCCTTTTCGGTCCATGTACCGGATGCCATAGAGGTGGCGGTCCTCCCATCCGAAGGCAGCCTGGACGGCGAGATGGAATTGGGGAACGGTCAGGGCCGCCGGAAGCTGAAGTCTCCGCCAGATCTCCGGGTCGGTGCCCTGGATGCTGACGCGCAGGTCGAAGCCAGGCACGACGTTGGTGGATTGCATGATGGCCATTGTTCCAGAGCGGGGGTGCGCCTGGATTTCGCAGGAAACGATCAACGAAAACAGGGCCCGCCAAAGTTGGCGGACCCTGCTTGGAACCTAACGGTCCAGATGCTCTAGGAAATTAGAGGCCCTGGATGTTGGTGGCCTGGGGACCCTTCGGGCCCTGCTCGACGTCGAAGGAAACCTTCTGGTTCTCTTCGAGGGAGCGGAAGCCGGAGGAGTTGATCGCGGAGTAGTGCGCGAAAACGTCCTGCGAGGAGTCGTCCGGGGAGATGAAGCCGAAGCCCTTTTCAGCGTTGAACCATTTGACGGTGCCAGTAGCCATTATTTTTGTCCTTCGTGAAGGTGGAGGATGGATCCCGACTTTCGGGTCCTCCGGTGTGGGGTGTTCAAAACCGCTACTTCAGAAGAACGCGGACTTTCGACCGCGCGTACTGCCTGAACTACCAAATGCAAACACAACAACGTGACCCACTCTACAGGACATCCACCAGCCGCAACGCCAAGCTTGCAGGCACAACCATTCGGGCCAAGGCGTTGCGGGACGGGATCAGAAACCTACTCCTGCCCGTTTCCGTCCAGCGCCGGACTGTAGGCCGTGTACCCGGGCCGCAGCCGGACGGACCGCTCGCCGAGCACGGCGATGTCCTCCCACAGCACGAAGAAGGATCCGCGGTGGCGCCACCGCAGCAGCTGGGGCAGCGGCCACGGCTGCGTGATGCTGTTCCGCTCGTACCCCAGGAATGACGACCAGCTGTGCGGGCTGACCACCAGCCCCAGCAGCCGGGCGTCGGCCAGCAGCCCGTTCGGGGCGCCGTCCACCACAAACCGGGCGTCGGCCACCCGCCCCAGCCTCTCGCCGTCGTCGTTCTGCACCACACTGCCCAAAAGATCACCGAGGATCACGGCGGCCCCCTGCCCCCGGGATCCGGGCGATGATTTTGTCGCGGATCCAGTGCTCCACCCAGTCGGCGTCCAGGCCCTGCCCACTGACACCGAGCCGGACCACCACGCCGACGTCGGCCACGTCCTTCCACGGGATCCGGATAAGCCGGGACGACGGCGGCCTGCCGCCGAAGATGCGCGTCCCCAGCACCGGCCCGGTCAGCAGGGCGGTGATAACGGGCGCCGCTGTTCCCCTGGGTATCACAGCTCCCTCGGGAATCCCGGCGGGGCCTGAAACTTCGGACCGGGCGGCAGCGTCCCCGCCGCCCGGGGCGCCGAGCTCGATGTCGTCCAGGGTGGTGACGGGGACGCCGTCGCTGTCCAGCACCTGCCGGTCCAGCAGGTGCAGCTGCGCGTCCAGGGTCTGTCCGGCAACCGGCGGAACCGGGACCAGATGTCGGGTCTCTTTCATGAGCCGGCTCCCGTCGCGATCATCAGGGGTATGGCGGCCAGCGACGCCGCGAGGATGACCACCAGGTAGACCATGGCCACCACGTTCACGCCGCGGCCGTTGACGTGCTTGCCCATGTATTGCGGGTCGTTGGCCACGATCAGGATGGGCAGGTACGTCAGCGGCAGCGCCACGGCGGAGAACACCACGGAGTATTCGGTGACCAGCACGGGGTCCACGCCGGTGGCCAGCACCGCGACGCCCACCAGCAGGCAGATGATCATGGACAGGTGGAAGCGGGCGGCCTGCGCGGGTGCCCGGAACTTGCCCCAGGACCAGCCGAAGAACTGCGCCAGCGTGTAGCCGCTGGAGAGGGTCGTCTCCAGGGCCGCCCCGAAGGTCGCGGCCATGATGCCCAGAAGTACGACGGCGAGCCCCAGCTTTCCGGCTCCCTCCGCCACCGGGAGGATCACCTGGGACAGGGACGTCACCGAGATTCCCGCGGGCAGGAGCACGACGGCGGCGCACCCGGCGATCGCGACGGACAGCAGCCCGCCGAGGGGGAACCCCACCAGCACGTTGATCCTCGACTGGATCAGGTCCTTGATCTTCCACCCCTCCTCCACAGCGCCGGAGGAGAAGAAGAACACTTCGTAGGGGGTCATGGCGGCGCCGAACAGGGCGATGGCGAAGTACCAGTAGGTGGCGGCGGTTTCCTCGTTTGGCACGGCGGGGATGGCCTGGCTGGCGAGGTTGCCCCAGTCCGGCTTGAGCAGGAACAGGGCAACGGCGAAGACGATCAGGGTCAGGCCCAGGAGCCCGGTCACGTTTTCCATGATGGAGAACTTGACCCGCCAGATCACCAGCCAGACAGCCACCACGGCCAGCGGAATCCAAAGCAGGTAGTGGACGCTGCTGGCCAGCTGCAGGGCCAGGGCGATGCCGCCGATTTCCGCGGTCACGGTCATGAGGTTGATGAGGAAGGACGCGCTCAGGTTGGCGAGTCCCGCCCGCGGCCCCAGCCGTTCGCGGATCACCTCGAAGGTGGCCCGCCCCGAGGCAGCGGCCACCCGTCCGGACATGTTGGCGAAGACGCAGATGCCCACGACGCCGACCAGCACCACCCAGACCAGGGACATCCCGAAACGGGATCCGACGACGGCGTTGGTCACCAGGTCGCCGATGTCCACGAAGCCGCCGATGGCGGTGAGGATGCCGAGCGCGACGCCGAGGATCCGCTTCACTTCCCGCCCGCCTTCTCCCGCAACGCGGCCAGGGCCTGCTCGGCCGAGGCGAGCGCCTGGTCCCCCGCGGACAGTGACGGCCCGCCGCCGTCGGACGCTAAAGCATCCCGCGCAGTGGTGAGGCCGGCGGCGGAACTGTCGAGGACCTTCAGGGCTTCCTCCCGAATCTGCCGGTCCTCGTTTGAGGTGGGTGAGAGGCGCAGGACGGTGTCGCGGCTGGTCTGCACCTCCTTGAGGGCGTCGTCGAGGGCGGTGGAGGTGGCAGCCCTGGTGAGCTTGCCGCCGGAGTCGAGGCCGACGGCGAGCCGGGCGGTGGCGATGGCGGAGGAGCTGTCCTCGGCGGCGGTGGAGACTGCGTCGGTGACCGTGCCGCCCGCCGAGCAGGAGCCGAGGAGGCAGGAGGTGAGGAGGGCTGCGAGGCAGGCAAGGGAAACGAGTGCCGGGCGGCCCGTCCGCTCACCGGCTGGCCTGGCGCGCACCTGTCCTCCAGCCTCCGGGCGGACCCGGTTTGTCCGAACCGCGGCCCTGCAGACGGGGCGCAGATTAGTTGCCTTGAGGCAGGTATAGCACTGCGCCGCAGTAAAAAGCAGGGCTTCGGGAGGGAAAGGTGGACTTCACTGCCGGTCAGGCCCTGGTCCCCGTTCTCCGGGAGACAGAAGGTGCTGCGTGAACCACTCGGCGGCCAGGGCGGCTGCCCGGTCAAGGGTTCCGGGTTCTTCGAAGAGGTGTGTGGCTCCCGGGACGACTTCCAGCCGGGTTGGGGCCTGCATGAGGTCCATGGCCTGGCGGTTGAGGGCGAGGACCTGGGAATCAGCCCCGCCCACGATCAACAGGGTGGGGGCACGCACCGCGGCAAGCCTCGGACCGGCCAGGTCCGGACGCCCTCCCCGGGACACTATGGCGGCCACCTGCGCGTCCGCGTCGGCCGCAGCCCACAGGGCGGCACCGGCGCCGGTGCTGGCCCCGAAATAGCCCACCCGGCACCCCGACGTCTCCGGCCCCGTGCCCAGCCATCTGCTCGCCGTCGCGAGGCGCCCGGCGAGCAGGGCGATGTCGAACACGTTGGCGCGGACCGCTTCCTCGGCCGGCGTGAGCAAGTCAAGGAGCAGTGTGCCCAGGCCGGCGTCCTGGAGCACCGAGGCCACGTACCGGTTGCGGGGGCTGTGGCGGCTGCTGCCGCTGCCGTGGGCGAAGACGACGACGGCTCCGCACAGCGGGGGCAGGTGCAGGCTGCCGCTGAGCCGGACCGCTCCGCAGGGTATCTCCGCTTCCACGTCATCCCTCCTTCTGAGGCGGGAACGCGAGTAACATCACCAACACCAGCGGTTCCAGTCAACGCCCTTATGCCGACGCCTTCAAGGGCGGAATGGCATGACTGCAGGCCCTAACGGAGGGGAAACATGGAGATGCCCAAAGCAACCGAAGCGGACAAGGAGCACTTCCGGTCCGTACTGCCCGACCGCCCCGAGGTGGTTGTGAAGCCGATGTTCGGGAACCTGGGGGCGTTCGTCAACGGCAACATGTTCGCCGGGCTGTTCGGGCCGACGATCGGGATCAAGCTCTCCGACGAGGACCGCGAAGTGCTGGAGTCCACCGAGCGGACCGTTCCGTTCGGTCCCGCCGATCGTCCGATGGGCGGCTACACCGGGCTGCCCGAGATGTGGAATGAGGAAGGCGACGGCGACACCGCCCGGGCCAGGGCGTGGACGGAGAAGGCGTTCGCGTACGTCGCCAGCCTGCCGCCCAAGGCCGCCAAAGAACCCAAACCCAAGGCCGCCAAGAAGTAGCAACGCGGGGTCACTTGGCGCCCAATCGGAGGCCCTGATTGGGCGGAAAGTGACCCCGCGTTGACTTGTGGCAACCCCACATCAATCGGCTCTTTGTCAGGCCCCCATCTGGCAGCTTCCGGCTCTTGTCCGCGGATTTGATGCGTTCTAAAATTAAGTATCTTACTTTTAGAATCCGCGGGAGGTTGAGATGGACTGGCAGGGGTGGGCGCTGTTCGGGCTGCTCGCCACCACGGCGCTGACCGCGGTGATGATTGCCTTCCAGATGGCCGGCTGGACCCGGCTCGACCTGCCGCTGGTCCTGGGCAGCCTCGTGACGCCCGATCCGGACAGGGCACGGATCGCCGGGTTCTTCATCCACCTCGCGGCCGGGCAGGTCTTCGCGCTCGGCTACGCCGCGGTCTTCGCGCTGCTGGGCAGGGCCACGTGGTGGATCGGCGCACTGCTCGGGCTCCTGCACGTGGCCGTCGCGCTGACCATCATCCTGCCCCTGCTGCCGGGCATCCATCCGCGCATGGCCAGCACCCGGGCCGGTCCTGCCAGCCGCGCGGCACTCGAACCGCCGGGCCTGCTCGGCCTGAACTACGGAATCCAGACGCCGGCCGTGGCCGTGGCAGCCCACCTGGTCTACGGCTCCCTGCTCGGGCTGCTCCTCACGGCCGGCTGATCGCGGAGGGACGGTGAAGCATGGAAGCCAGGATCCCCGCCCTTGCAGACTACGGCCTGCTGGGCGACACCCGCACTGCCGCCCTGGTCTCGGCCGACGGCGGCATCGACTGGCTCTGCGCGCCCACCTTCGACGGCGATCCCGTCTTCGGCGCCCTGCTCGGCGGCCCCGAAGCCGGCACATTCCGGGCCGGTCCGGCCCTGCCCGCCACACAGCTCGGGCGCCGGTACCGGCCGCACACCGCCACGCTCCAGACGGTCTGGGCCACCGACGGCGGCACGCTGACACTCACCGAGGCGATGGTGGCCGAGGTGTCGGGCCAGCTCCTGCCCACCACCCTCCTGGTCCGGCGGCTGGAGGCCGACGGCGCACCGGCAGAGGCCGCCGTCGTCTTTGATCCGCGCTTCGGCGAGCGCCATCTCCGCCCCCGCGTCCGGCAGGGCCGGCACCTGGTGTGCGAATGGGGTGCGCTGGCCATGTCGCTCGGCGTCAGCGGCGGGCTGCGGGTGGTTCCGGGTACGACGACGGCAATCACCGTCGTGCCCGGCCGTCCGGTGGTGATGGTGCTCGCCCTGGCGTACACCGAACCGCTGATCTGGGCGGACCCGGAGACTGCCTGGGACCTGGTGGAAGCCGACGAGGACCGGTGGCGGGAGTGGACGGCGGGCATCAGCCGGGACGTCCCGTTCCGCGAGGCGGTTCTGCGGAGCCTGCTGACGCTGAAGCTGCTGACGTACTCGCCGTCGGGCGCTCCGGTGGCGGCCCCGACCACGTCCCTGCCGGAGGATCCGGGCGGCATCCGCAACTGGGACTACAGGTTTGCGTGGCCGCGGGATGCGAGCATCGGGATCGCCGCTTTCCTTGGCCTGGGCAAGGACGCCGAGGCGCTGAACTTTCTGAACTGGCTGCTGCACGCCAGCAGGCTGCAGCGGCCCCGGCTGCCGGCCCTGCTCACCCTGGCGGGAGGGCACGTTCCCCGCGAGCGCACACTGGAGAACTGGCCGGGCTACGCGGGCAGCGCCCCGGTGCGGGTGGGCAACGGCGCTGCGCACCAGCACCAGCTTGACGGGTACGGCTGGGTCATCGACGCCGCGTGGAACCTCGTCCGGCAGGGGCACCGACTCAATTCGGAAACGTGGCGGGCGATGCGCGGCTTCACGGATCTCGTGGCGCGGCGCTGGCCGGAGCCGGACGCGGGCATCTGGGAAATCCGTGCCGATGCCGCGCACCATGTGCACTCCAAGATCATGGGCTGGCTTGCCCTGGACCGGGCGCTGCGCATCGCCGAAACCCACCGCATCAGCGGCCGTCGCCGGCGGCGCTGGGAAGCGGCGAGGTCCGTCCTCTCCGCGGACATCGCCACGCGGGGATTCGATCCCGCCCGGAACACCTACACCCGCTCCTATGGGTCAAGCGACCTCGACTCGGCCCTGCTGATCCTACCGGTGACCGGGTTCGAGGCACGGGATTCCGCCCGCCTCCGGGGAACGGTGGATGCAGTATGGGCTGAGCTGTCCGCAGGCTACCCCTTCCTCTACCGCTATCCGCCGGGCCAGGACGGACTGCCGGGCGATGAGGGCGCTTTCCTGCCGTGCTCCTTCTGGCTGGCCCAGGCACTCGCCCTGACAGGAAGGGCAGCCGAGGCCGCGGAGCTGTTCGAGGCGCTGCTGGGATACACGGGCCCGCTGGGCCTGTTCAGCGAGGAAGCCGACCCGGCCACGGGAATCCTGCTCGGCAACTACCCGCAGGCCATGACCCACGCCGCACTGGTCCAGGCGGCGCTGGCCCTCCGGGACGCCGCGCAGGAACGGACGCCTTTGCCGCAGGACGGACGCCTGAGGGAAACCTGGCGCGCTCCCCATCGCGCAGGCACCACACCCGGTTACCGGGTGAAGAAGCGGTTGAGGGCCCCCGGTTGGGGGGTGCCGCCGTCGAAATCCTAGGGAAATCCCAACCTCCCACCAGCAGGCTTCCGGTGGGGGCACAACTACACACTTTCAGCATCCGCCCCCGAAAAGGACATTTTTGCCCACAGGGGGGACATCATGAGTGCAGAGAGACAAGACCATAAGACGCGGTGGAAAGTCCGGCTGGAGCGGCGCCGCCGGACAGTGGCGATCCTGTCCCTGGGCGCGGTGCTGGCGTCGGGGCTGACCGCTATACCGCCAGCCGTGGCAGCGCTGCCGGCAGACGGGCCCGGGCTGTCGCAGTCCGCCGTCGCAGGCATCATGCCCGCGGCCCTGCCCGCCGGATCCGCAGGAGTGGGACCGATCGATCCGGCCAACGGCTACCCGTACTGGTACGCGGATGGAGGTGACGCCGAAAAGGGCCTGGAGCCAGTCCGGCTGGAATTGTGCCTGGATGTGCAGGGCTGCCCCGTTATCGGCGTCAATTACGATCCATCGCAGCCGCTGACCATCCCCGGAAACTTTCCCGAGGAATCCTTCTGGTGGTCGGCCGAAACATCGCTGACCATGCCCGACGGGGCCGACGCGCGGCTGATCATGGCGCAGGAGGCGGCTTTCTCCGGGCTCGGGGACGTCGCCCAGGGGCAGCAGAACGGCTTTGCCCGGCTGCGGATACGGCTCGACGACGGTGTGCCCGGCCAGCGCTACACGTTCACCCACCCCTACGGGGTTGACGTCCTGACCGCCGATGACCGGGGCCGGGTCCGCTACACCGAGGACATTGGCTGCATGCAGCAGCCGTGCAGCTGGGACGAGCCGTCGAAGGGGCGCATCGGCCCCTTCCTGCGGTGGGACCCCGCCGTGGCACCCGCCGCACCGGAAGGCTTCATCGGGGATCCGAACGTCCAGCACAAGGTGGTGGGCAGCCCGCACAACACGGACTACTTCGAGGTGTCGGGCCCGGCGGACGGGACCGGCACGCCCGTCAGTGCCAAGACAGACTTGTTCGCCGTGCAGGGCAAGATCGCCACACTGAAGGCCGGGGTGGACAAGCCGGGAGGCCTGTACAACTCCCGCCAGAACGTCAGGATCCAGGCGTCCCTGCCCGACAAGGCAAGGATCATCTACACCACGGACGGCACCGATCCGGGCTTCAATGAAGACGGCACGGTCAACGGCACGGTGTTCGTCCCGGAGGCGGGCGACATGTTCGCGGCCGCAACCGTGGAGATGGCCACACCCGGCGTGACAACCCTGAAGTACATGGCCGTGGACCTCGAGGACAACGCGAAGACCACCTCCGTCTATACCGAGGAGTACGAGCTCGACGCCACGCGGCCCTGGCTCGAGGCCAGCCCGGACGCGGCAGCAGGCCCCCTTACCGGGCCGCGGACCGTGACCTTCACGGGGACCACGAACGACCCCTCCGTGGCGCCGGACATCTACTACACCACCGACGGATCAGCCCCGGGCCTGACGGAGGACGGGGAACCGGCCGGTTCCACCCGGAAGTACACGGAGCCGGTGCTTCTCGGCCTGTCCACCACCCTCCGGGCTGTCGCCGTCGACCCGGCCACCGGCACCGCCGGGGAGGTGCGTTCCTTCCCTTTCAAGGTCCGCAACCTCTCTGAGGTGGGCCCGGCAGGTGACCACGGGTTCCCGCTGTGGCTGAAGGACAACGGCTGGGAAGGCCAGGAGCCGGTCCAGCTGGACCTTTGCCTGGACGACCCGCTCTGCCCGGTGGTCGATGTGCTGCCCGACCCCGCTCAGCCGGCGTCCTTCCCGGACAACTTCCCGGGAGAGGCCTTCTGGTTCGCGTCCGACGCGACCATCACCGTGGGCGGCGAGGACATCCGGCTGACGCTGGGCTCCGAGGCGGCGTTCGGGGCGGATGCCGTCCAGGACAAGGCCCAGGTCGCCTTCGGCCGGATCCGGGTCCGCGGTGACGCCGTCTTCGAGGCGGGTGCCACCTACCGGTTCACGCACCCCTACGGGGTCCTGGACCTGACCGCTGACGCCGACGGAAACATCAGCTACACCGAAGACCTCGGGGCGCTCAACGCCACCGGCGACTTCTCGGCGCTGCTGGAAGCGCGGATCGGTCCGTTCCTGCGCTGGACCGAGGGGGCGCCTGAGGGCTACCTCGGCGACGGCTCCACCCCGCACGCTGTCACCGGCAGCCCGTATGGCACCAATGTCTTCAAGGTCGAGAAGATCAAGGCGGCCGACGGCGGGGAGCTGGCGGACCCGGAGGTCATCGGCGAGACGGACCAGTTCGTGGTGCAGGGGCGCATGACCGGCGCCACGGCGCCGGAGCCCACGCCCACGGCCACCACGGCGGGCGGCGTCTTCACCACCGACCAGCTCGTCACGCTGCAGGCCACTCCGGCGGAGGCGCAGATCTTCTTCACCACCGACGGGACGGACCCCACGACGGCCAGCATGCCGTACACGGAACCGATTCCCATCAGCACCGAGGGCACCACGACGCTGAAGTTCATTGCCGTGGCCTTCGGTATCACTTCGGCCGTGGTGACGGAGACGTTCACTCTGGACAAGACGGCACCGTCCCTCAGCGCCAACGTTGAGGGCAGCGAGGTCCCGGCAGGCACGTCCCTGGCATTGACGGCCAGCGAGGAAGCGTCCATCTTCTTCACCCTGGACGGCGGCGAGCCGACCAGGGACAGCACCCGGTACACCGCTCCGGTGCCGCTCTCCGCCGGGCAGACCCTGCGGGCCCTGGCGGTCGACGCCGCGGGCAACGCCAGCAGCATCGGCAGCTGGACTGCGGCCGCGGGAACGGGTGGCGGGACGCCGGTTGATCCGCCGACCGAGGTACCTGTTGATCCGCCGACCGAGACACCCGTTGACCCGCCCACCGAGACGCCTGTTGACCCGCCCACCGAAGTGCCCGTTACCAGGGACACCACGGGCAGGGATTTCGACGGCGACTCCAAGGCGGACGTCATCGCTGCGGACACGTCCGGCAAACTGTGGCTGTACCCGGGCAACGGCAAGGGCGGCTTCGCACCCAAGAAGCAGGCGGGCGCGGGCTGGAACAGCATGAACAGCCTGGTCAGTGCCGGCGACACCAACAGCGACGGCAAGTCCGACTTGGTGGCCCGCGATGCGGCCGGGAAGCTGTGGCTCTACCCGGGCACCGGCACCGGCCGGTTCGCACCGAAAACGCAGGTGGGGCAGGGCTGGAACATCATGACCAGCATCGTTGCCCCGGGTGACCTCAACGGTGACCGCAAGCCCGACCTGGTGGCCCGCGACAAGGCCGGAGCCCTCTGGCTCTACACCGGTGACGGCCGGGGCAAGTACGCCCCGAAGAAGAAGATCGGCTCCGGCTGGAACGGCCTGACGATCGTCGGCGCCGGCGATACCACCAGCGACGGCAAGGCGGATCTGATCGCCCGCGACCAGGCCGGCAACCTGTGGCTCTACGCCGGCAGGGGCAACGGATTCGTGATGCCCAAGCAGAAGATCGGCTGGGGCTGGAACGGCATGTCCCTGATCATGGGACCCGGCGACTTCAGTGGAGACCGAAAGAACGACATCATTGCCCGCGACAAGGCCGGAAACCTCTGGCTTTACGCCGGCCGGGGCAACGGATTCGTAATGCCCAAGCAGAAGGTCGGGTGGGGCTGGAATGCGATGAGGAACATCGTCTGATCACCCGAACCCCTCAAACCGTGGTCCCCGCCGGCGTATCGGCGGGGACCACTGTTTTGCTTGAGCCCGCCGAAGTCCTGAGTTTTTGTCCAGATAATGGCCTCTAAAGCCCCCTGAGCGGCCATTATCTGGACAAAAACTCCACGGATGGTGGGGGGCGAGACCGAGGTTCGGCCCGCCGTCGTGCTTCAGACCTCCTGCGCCGGTTCCGCCGCAAACACCTTCTTCGCAACGGCCATGGCGGACATCGCCTTGGGCCAGCCTGCGTAGAAGGCGAGGTGGGTGATCGCCTCGATGAGCTCCTGCTCTGTGAGGCCGTTCTTCCTGGCGAAGTCGAGGTGGAACGTCAGCTGCTCGCTGTTGCCGCCGGCCAGGAGTGCCGCCACGGTGATGAGGCTGCGGTCGCGCTTGGAAAGCTCGGGGCGCTCCCACACCTCGTCGAAGAGGACACGGTCGGTGTAGTGGACCAGGCCGGGCGCGAAATCCCCGAAGGCGCGCTGGCCGCCGGTCCAGCCGGTTGTCTCGTCGGTCATGGGTATGTTCCTTCCAGTGGGGTTGGGCACAAGTCAACGCCCCTGTACCACCGCGCGGGAGACTCTGCCGATACGGGTACTGACAAAGACTCCCTCGACGCCGGATGTGAAAGTAGCGTGGTGAGCATGGATAACCGCCACGAGATCCGTGAGTTCCTCGCCACCCGCCGGGCGAAGCTCACCCCGGACCAGGCCGGGCTGCCGGATTTCGGCGGCACCCGCCGCGTCCCCGGACTGCGCCGCGAAGAAGTCGCGCTGCTGGCCGGCGTCTCGGTGGAGTACTACACCAAACTCGAGCGCGGCTCGCTTGGCGGGGTCTCCGAAAGCGTCCTCGAGTCGCTCGCCAGGGCGCTGCAGCTGAACGAGGCCGAACGCGAGCACCTCCACAACCTGGCCCGGGCGGCGTCACCCTCGGCGCGGCCCCGGCGCAAAGCCAGCGAATCGGTCACCCCCAGCATCCAGCGGCTGCTGGATTCGATGGCCGGCGTGCCGGCGTTCGTGCGCAACGGCCGGCTGGACGTCCTGGCGATCAACAGCCTTGGCCGGGCGCTGTACTCCGAGGCCTACGCCCGGAACCCCAACCATGTGAACCTGGCGCGGTTCAATTTCCTGGACCCCCGCTCGCACATCCTGTACCCGGACTGGGAGAAGGCGGCCAGCACCGCCGTCGCAATCCTCCACACCGAGGCGGGCCGGGACCCGTTCAACAAATCCCTTACCGAGCTGATCGGCGAGCTGTCCACCCGCTCGGAGGACTTCCGCGCCCGCTGGGCGCAGCGCAACGTGCGCCTCCACCGAGGGGGCTACAAGGACTTCCATCACCCCGCCGTCGGGGACCTCCACCTGGCGTTCGACGCGCTTGAGCTTCCCAACGCGCCCGGACTCACCCTGACCGCCTACAGCGCCGATCCCGGCACGCCGTCGGAGGACGGCCTCCGGCTGCTCGCCAGCTGGGCGGCGACCGAAATGACCACCACCAGCAAGGAGAATGCATGAACATCGAACCCGCGAAGCCCACCAGCAAGAACCCGCCCGAGCAGTTCGCCGGCGACGTGTGGCTGGACCCCATCGCGCTGCCGCATGAGGGCGATCAGCGCATGGTGGTGGCGACCGTCCGCTTCGCCCCCGGTGCCCGGACCGCCTGGCACTCCCACGCCCGCGGACAGTACCTCCGCGTCACCCAGGGCGTGGCCAGGTTCGGCGGCCGCGACGGCAAGATCATCGAGGTCCACCCCGGACAGACGCTCTACACCCCGCCGGGCGAAGAGCACTGGCACGCCGCCGCGCCGGGCTGCTTCATGGAGCACATCGCCATGCTGGAAAACGCTGACGACCCCGCCACGACCACCACCTGGCTGGAGCACATCACCGACGACGAATACAACGGCACGCGATCCAACGGCAGCCGGCCCTGACGCCGCCAAACCCCGGGTGCTAGGATCCCCGCACGAGCCCATGCAAGGCGCACCCACCCGGGAGGTTCACCATGACGGACACCACCTGCCATATGTCGATATCGCTGGACGGCTTCGTCGCCGGGCCGGACCAGAGCCGCGACAACCCCCTGGGCACGCGGGGGCGCGAGCTGCACGGCTGGCACATCGGCGACCCGCGGGCCAATGAGGCCGACAAGGTGGCGAACGACTGGCTCATGCGTCCGCGGGGCGCCTATGTAATGGGCCGGAATATGTTCGGCCCGGTCCGCGGGGACTGGGATGAGGAATGGACCGGCTGGTGGGGCCCCGAACCGCCCTACCACGCCCCCGTTTTCGTGCTGACCCACCACGCACATGACCCGATCCGGATGGAGGGCGGGACCACCTTCCACTTCGTCACCGGGGGCTTCGACGCGGCCTACGCCGCAGCATGCCAGGCCGCCGGGGACAGGGGCGTGGACATCGCCGGCGGAGCCTCGACCGTCCGGCAGGCACTGATCGCCGGAGTGATCGACGAGCTCACCCTCGACATCGCACCGGTCCTGCTCGGTTCCGGCGAGCGCATCTTCGACGGCGTGGAAACCTTCGGCTTCGAACCCGCCGAGGTGCTGCACTCACCGCTCACTACCCATATCCGTTACCGCCGCACCAGCTAACGGTTAGCCAGCTGCGCAGGCGGCAGTGCGCGCTGCCTGCCTGTTTCACCCTTCAGTTGCCGAGCAGCCGGCGTTCGTGGGCAAAGGCGATCAGCTGCAGGCGTGTCCGCAGCTGCAGCTTGTCCAGCACACTGCGCAGGTGCGTCTTGATGGTGGCTTCGGAGACGAACAGGCCATCGGCCATTTCGCCGTTGCTGAGGCCTTTTGCAGCGAGGAGAAACACATCGCGCTCCCGGACCGAGAGAACATCCAGCACAGACAGGTCCGGCCCTGGAACGGGTCCCTGTCTGGCCGCGTGCTCGAACAGGGAATGCACCGAGCCCGGCGCGATGACGGAGTAGCCGGAATGCACGGTCCGTATGGCGGCCAGCAAGAACTCCGGTTCAGCGCTCTTGAGGAGGTAGCCGCTGGCCCCCGCCTGCACGGCTTCCACCACAGCCTGGTCCCGGTTGAAGGTGGTCAGCGCAATGACCTTGGGCTTGTCCGTGTTGATGGCGTCGGCCTGTTTCATGATCCGGCTGGTTGCAGTGACTCCGTCCAGGACGGGCATCCGCAGATCCATCAGCATCACGTCCGGGCTGTGCTCAGCTGCCAAGGCCACTGCCTCTTCCCCGTCGGCGGCCTCGCCGGAAAACTCCATGTCCTGCTGGCTTTCGATGAGCATGCGGATGCCCGCCCGGAACAATGGCTGGTCATCGACCAGGGCAACTTTGATGCGCGATCCCGCCTCAGCCACGGTTGTCAGCTTCTGCTGCCGCGGCGGCGGCCGCAACGAGTTCGGGCTGTTGGATGGGCCGCTCCCCGAGGCCTCCTTCCGCCGAGGTGTCCGTGCTACCTGCCGTATAAGGGATGAACGCTGTCACCCGGAATTGCTCGCCGTCCGGCCCGGCCGTCAGCCAGCCGCCGGCCATGTGCGCACGTTCCCGCATTCCCGGCAGACCGCGGCCGGACCCCTGCGGGGCGGGCACTGCGGGGTGCTCGGATGACGTAGTTGCCGATGCGGCATGCAACGTCAGGCCAGGGCCGCTCCAGTCGAAGTGCAGACGGACAGCGGTTCCCCTTCCGCCGTGTTTGAGGGCGTTGGTCAGGCATTCCTGCACGATGCGGAACACCGCCAGCTGCTGTCCGCCCGAAAGATCAACGCGTGTGCCGGATTCGCTGGATTCGATTTTCAGGCTGCCCCGCTGCATGCCCTCGACCAGCGCCTCAATGTCAGCAAGCTGCGGCTGTGGCACCGACATGCCGTCATCCCGGACTCCTTCGATGACACGCTGCGCGTCCACCAGCGCCGTCCGGGCCGATCCGGCGATGTTTTCCAGGGCGTTGAGAACCGCTTTCGGCTGATCGCTGCTCAGGTAGCGGCTTCCGTCGGCCTGCGCTGCAATGGCAGCGAGCGAATGGGCAAGGACGTCGTGAAGGTCCCGGGCGATGCGCGTCCGTTCCTGTTCCACGATCAGGTCCACCTCGGCGGCCTCAAGGGTACTTTGGGCAAGATCCCGCGCACGGAACAAAGTGCCACGTTCCTGGTAGAGGGCCAGCAGGAGTCCAAGGGCGAAGCAGGCTGCGGCGATCAGAACGAGGAGGGCGAAGAGCTGCCAGCCGTTGTGGCGGAGGATCATCATGTCGCCGCCGAACGGAACGAACCAACCCACGCCAGCGCCGTACCGCCACGAAAGCATGAGGAACGCCATGACGCCGGCGAAGAGCACATTGGCACAGGCCGCGATCAGCCGCATCCGCCCCTGGTACAGCCAAGTTATGAAGGCCAGCGCGATAAAGGAACCAATGTAAATCGCCCAGTTGTTGTCGTACATCGGCGGGATGGCGTGCGCCAACTGGCCGCCGAGCAGCAGAGCCACCAGCGCCAGGGACGCCATCGGCTGCCAGCCAGAGACTGCAATGGACAGAGTCATTAGCACCAGTGGCCACGTCCCTGACCACGTATGCAAACCTCCGGGACCCCAGAGACCGCCGCTGGGTCCCATCCGGCCGGCTTCGGCCACACACCACAGGGAGAAGAAAATGACGGCCGCCACCGGGGCGCCCCAACGCCGCGCAAACTTCATAACTGGTTCCATGCCTGCCACCCTATCCACGGCCTTCACGCGCAGAACGAGGTATCCGGCCAATCTCCACCCGGAAGCCAGAAGATTCATGCTGGAGGCCAGACTTGCGCGACATAAACCGGGAGCCATGGACCGGCGTCGGGAGATCCTCCGCGCCGGTTGAGCCTGCCGAAACCAACCCGCAGACAACCCCGGTCCCAGGGCCCTAGACTAAGCACTCACAGCAGGTGCGCGGGCGCTCCTGTCTCGTTCATGGGCGGTGTGAAGCCGGCCTGGACGGATCATGAATGGGGATGATTGATCATGAGTGACGGCGCTTCCGACTCCGCACCGGAACCCCGCGCCGTCCCGCCGCGAAAACCCTGGAGACCTCCCCGCATCGGAGCACCGAAGGAACGTTCGACGGCGGCCAGCGGGCCGCCTGCCCCTCTCACCGTGCGCGACACGGGCAACGAGGAAAGTCCTCCGCCACTCGACAACTACGCGAAGTTCATCGCACGGCTGGACGCAGCGGCAGGCAAACTCATTCCCAGGCGGGAGGCGCTCACCACGGCCCTCGGCGCTGCGGAAATGCTGTTGAGCCAGAACCAGGCAGGACTCGAACTGTGGGGCCAGCGCCTCTCGCTCATCAGTCAGCTCCTGGCCCGGCACAGCGGAACAAGTGAGGCGCGCAGGTACAGCACTCTGCGGGAACTTCATGACGTTGCAGCCAAGATGGAGCGGATGTTCGGCAGCCGCGCGCAACGCGTCGAGGGAGTCTGCCATTCGATCCGGGCGCGCCGGGACCAGATCAACACTGCGCTGTTCGAACTGGAGAAGAGCCGGGTCAAGCTGGCGTCGTCCCGGACGCTCGCGCAGGACCGGGAAAATCTGCGGAAGGTCGCCGACAACCTGTCCCTCCCCGAGGAGGGCATCAGCCTCGGATTCCCCGATCCGGGACTTCGGGAAAGCCTGCGGGAAGCGCGGGAAGCAATCATGATGGCCGAGGCACTGCTGGAAGTGAAAGGGAACTGATCATGCCAACTCCACGGACCAACACCCGGGAAGTCTGCAGCTTCACCTCCAAGCAATGGAGCGGCAGGCCGGCCGACGGGGCGGGGGCCACGTTCGGCGGGTTTTCCGTCATCGGCTTCGTAATATGCCTGCTCCTGATGACTTTCACGCCTGCCCTTCGGGACATCGGCGCCACGATGCTGTTCGTCGCAATCTTCGCCACGACGTTCACCGTCCTGGCCATCCTCGGCAAGAACTCCAGCGAACGGGCGTTTCTGCAACGGCTGACCGGGACCGTGAATGACGTGATTATTGAACTGACGGCCGACCGGAGCAAGCAACTCTCACCCGATGAACTCCGCTCACTCCTCGTCGACGGCGGGCGCCTCCCGCTGCTGGTGAACGGGGTGTCCGGCCTGCACCTGAAGACCGCCCCGCTGCCCTCACCGAAGCGGAACCCGAACGCCCATTCGAAAACGGAAGCGGTGACCACAACGCGGATCATCATCGCAGCCGCCCCTCCCGACTACGGCATCAGCAGCTTTGACCGGCTGCTCGAAACCGCAACGACCGACCCAGGCTTCAATTCCGCCGCGTCGTAGTGCAGGAAGGCTTATCGCTCCAAAACCCCGTGTGCTGATTGCAGGCAATCGCGTCAGACGACAATACTCACGGAGTTTTTGTACAGATAATGGCTTCTGAAGTGGCTTTAGCGGCCATTATCTGTAAAAAACTCGGGGCGTCATGGCTTTGAGTGCTCTGCGAAACCCGCCGGCGCTACGATCTCTGTGGAGGCAGCTATGACGTGCCTGCTGTCGGCAGCGCAGAGATTTTGTCCGACCTGCGCGGCGACACTTGATCCAGAACATCTCAAAAGCCCCAAAAGAAATTGACCCTGGACATTCTTGCTGCGTGAAGCCGATAGCATCTGTCGGGCGGACCACCGCAAATGCTGTTGATGTCCTGGGGGGGCAAATGCTGGAACTGAAAAGGATCTACTGGACCCGGGTGGCCCTGCGGCTGGCATACTTCGGGGCCACGGTTTGGCTGGCCGCCGCCGTCGTCCTTGCCTTCCAGCCGAAAGCAGGCACGGTAGCCCTCGGCGAGCGCGGCACCTTGGTCGTCGGCGGCATCATGCGCGACATGTTCGACCGTGCGCTGGCGGCAGCCACAGCGCCGGGACTCGCCATTCTTGCCTTGGTCATCACGGTGCTCATCATCCGCTCCCGGGACGTCCGGCGGCGGGATCCGGTCCGGCGCTTCACCCGCCAGCAGCGCCGCGAAGGGATGGCGCGCGCCGGTGGTCAGTGCGAGATGGAGGCGGGGTTCCGCCGTCGTTGTTCCCGTCTTGCAGAGCACGGCGACCATTTTTACCCGTGGTCCAAGGGCGGCTCCACCAGCCTGCAGAAC
The DNA here is from genome assembly GCF_042668165.1 of Arthrobacter sp. NPDC057388. Taxonomy (NCBI): domain Bacteria; kingdom Bacillati; phylum Actinomycetota; class Actinomycetes; order Micrococcales; family Micrococcaceae; genus Arthrobacter; species Arthrobacter sp. NPDC057388. The sequence goes on along the minus strand of NZ_JBHVBL010000002.1, from coordinate 163,092 downwards.
TTCGTGGCGGCGTGCAGCCGGTGCAACCGGGCGAAGGGCGCGCAGATCCCGTCGCCGGCGCAGCAGAAAAGATTGGAAGCACGACGCCGGACGTACGTCGTGCTGGAAGCGGCGGTTCCCGTCGGGGAACGGCAGCCGCTCCCCTGACGGCCGGCAGGTGCGGTGAGTTTTTGTCCAGATAATGGCCGCTGGGGCGCCTGGAGACGCCATTATCTGTACAAAAACTCGTCTCCTGACCGGGCCCGATCAAGAAGGGCAAGTCACGCAGGGCCATGGGGAGGTCTGCCCATCGCAACGGCCTCGCCTCAAATAGTAAAGTCGTTGGGCAAATACTTTTGGCCGCTCGCACCCGTCCATCAAAGGAAGATCCATGAGTCACCCCAGTTACCCCCACGCGCCCCAGAACGGTCCGTCAGGTCCGCCGATCCCGCATCCGACCTCCCTCTATGACGGGCAGTACCAGCCTGGACAGCAGGGCGGATACCAGCCGGGGTCCTACGGGGACGGCCCCTCCGCCGCCGGGCCGGGGAAGTCCTTCATGGCCACGTGGCTGCTGTCCCTGCTGCTGGGCAACCTCGGCGTGGACCGCTTTTACCTCGGCAAGACCGGCACGGGCATCGCCAAGCTGCTGACCCTCGGTGGATTCGGCATCTGGTCGATCGTGGACCTGATCATCACCCTGACCGGGAATGCCAGGGACAGTTACGGGCGGCCGCTGGAGGGCTACCCGGAGAACAAGAAGAAGGCGTGGATCATCACCGCGGTCGTCTGGCTTGTCGGAGTGGTCGTCGGAGTCCTGTACATGGTGATGTCCTTCGCCATGCTTGCGCAGATCTCCGAGGGACGAAACTTCCCGGATCCGGTGCCCTCTGCCTCCGGGGCCGCCCCTGCCCCGTCAGCCTCCGCCTCGGAGGCAGCACCTGCCCCGTCGGCCTCGGCCGCCGCCAGCGATGCGAACTCCCTGGTGGTTACCGTGTCCGAAGGCAACACCGCGAAAATAGGCGTCCTCGACTCCCTTTATACCTCCAGGATTCCCCGCATGTCCTACATGAAGCCGGAGAACGGAGGGTTCCTCGCGATCAAGGTCTCGTGGGAAACGCTGCTCGGAAGCACCCGGTCCAGCCCTTTGAACTTTGAGGTCTACGACGCGGACGGCAATGAGGGCGAACAGGTCTACCTGGAGGAGGAGCTGGGGAGCCTGCCCACGGGGGAGGTCGCCGCCGGTGAGGTCCGCGAGGGCCTGATTGTGTTCGACGTCAAGAAGGGCCCGGTCAAGGTCGTGGTGAACGATGAGTACGGCGACCCGGCATCGACCTTCACCCTGACTTCCCAGTAGTAGGTGACGGGAAATCGGACGACGGCGGGACTCCCCCCGCCGTCGTCCGCTTGCGTTTTCTAGGAGGCCAGGCTCCGCAGCGTCTCCCGCGCCCCGTGCCGGTGCAGGCTGGAGAGCGCTTCCGAGTAGGCGGCGACGAAGCGTTCATCGTCGATCAGATCCCCGAAGACCTCCCGGTCCGCGATGAAGGCGAGCGGGTCCTGCCGCTGGCGCCCGGCGGCAGCCATCAGGGGTTCCTTCAGCCGGTCCACCACCTCGATCGGGTTGCCCTCCTCGTCCGTTCCCTCGGCGTACCGGGCCCAGCTGGCCACAATCGCGGCCGAGCGCCGGATCTCTCCGCCGTTCTCGAGGTTGATCCGGACCACCGGCAGCAGCCACTTCGGAATCCGGTCGGAGCTCTCCGCACAAAGCCGGGCCAGGGTGTCGCGGACGTATTCATTGGAGAAGCGCTCGATCAGGGTCTTCTTGTAGGTGTCCAGGTCGATGCCCGGCACAGGCTGCAGCGTCGGCGTCGCTTCCTCGTCCATGTAGTCGAGCAGGAACTGCGCGAACAGCGGATCCTGCGCCACCTCGTGCGCGTAGCGGTAACCGGCCAGGTGGCCGAAATAGCACATGCCCTGGTGGCTCGCGTTGAGGAGCCGCAGCTTCATCAGCTCATACGGCTCCACGTCCTCCACCAGCTGCACACCGGCCTTCTCGAAGGGCGGCCGTCCCAGGCTGAAGTGGTCCTCCAGCACCCACTGTTCGAAGGGCTCGCAGACCACAGGCCACCCGTCCGACACACCGAACTCCTCCGCGATGGCCTGGCGGTCCTCGTCGGTGGTCACGGGCGTGATCCGGTCCACCATGCTGTTGGGGAAAGGCACGTTCTCGGTGACCCAGGCGCCCAGTGCAGGGTCCTTCAGCGAGGCGAACGCCGTGAACATCTCCCGGGCCACGTCGCCGTTGCCCTGGATGTTGTCGCAGGACATGACGGTGAACGGGGCCAGGCCACGGTCCCGGCGGCGGCGCAGCGCCTCGGTGACGAGCCCGAAGGTGGTCCGCGGCGCCGCGCCGGCCTGCAGGTCGTGGACCACGTCCGGGTTGTCCGCGTCGAAGCGGCCGGTGACGTGGTGGAAGTTATACCCGCCCTCGGTGACTGTCAGCGAAACGATCCGGACGGCGTCGGACGCCATTTTTTCGATCACGGCCTCGGGGTCATCGGGGGCGAAAAGGTACTCGATGATCGAGCCGATCACGCGGCCTTCACGCGTCCCGTCGGGGTTCTTCACCACCAGCGTGTACAGGCAGCCCTGCCGGTCCATGACCTGCTTCATGCGGGCGTCGCCGGGCAGGACGCCCACGCCGCAGATGGCCCAGTCGTGGGCGAGGCCGGCATTCATCAGCTGGTCCAGGTACATGGCCTGGTGGGCGCGGTGGAAACCGCCGACGCCGAAGTGGACGATGCCCGCGGTCAGGGTTGAGCGGTCGTAGGACGGCCGGCCCAGGCTGCCCGGGAGTTTGGCGAGTGTTGCATCGGTGAGCATTGCTGTTCCTTTCAGGGCGGGCTGTCAGCGGCCCGGGTAGACCACGGCTTTGAGCTGTCCGGGCTGTTTGCCCGCTTTGAGTGCTTCTTCGGCGTCAGCCAGTCCGATCTTTCCGGTGACCAGGATGTCCAGGTCCACCTTGCCGTCGGCGATGAGCTGGATGGCCAGCGGCCAGGTGTTGGTGTAGCGGAAGACGCCGGAGAGCCAGATCTCCCGGTTCTGGATGTAGGAGACGGGGAGTTCGACGTCGTCCGCCCCCAGCCCCACGAGGATCACCTTTCCGGCGGGCGCCACCGCCTTGATCCCGGAACGGACCGCCTGCGGTGCGCCGGAAGCGTCAATGAACGCATCGACGTCGAGCCCCTCCACCGTGTCGGTGCGCGCGTTGAGCGCGTGGGCGGCGCCGTGGTCCAGCGCGAAGGCGAGGCGGTCCTCGGCGATGTCGCTGACGTAGATCTCGGTTGCGCCGAAGGCGCGGGCGGCCTGTGCGGCGATGATCCCGATGGGTCCGGCGCCGGCGATCAGGACGCGGCTTCCGGGGCGGATGCCGGCGCGTTCGCAGGCCCACAGCCCCACGGAGAGCGGTTCGATCAGGGCGGCCGCCTCGTCGCTGACGCTGTCCGGGATGTCGTAGGCGAAGTCGGACTGGATGGTGACGTATTCGGCGAAGGCGCCGTCCACCGGCGGGGTGGCGTAGAACTCGATGTCCGGGCAGAGGTTGTACCGCCCGGCCCGGCACTGCTTGCAGGTACGGCAGGGTCGCTGGGGTTCGACGGCGACTCGCTTGCCGATGCGGGCAGGGTCAACGTCGCTCCCGACGGCGGCGATCCGGCCGGAGAGCTCGTGGCCGAGGATCAGCGGGTGGTCCACCACGTAGTCGCCGATCCGGCCGTGCTCGTAGTAGTGGACGTCGCTGCCGCAGACGCCGACGGCGGCCACCTGCACCAGGACCTGGTCCGGCCCGAGGCCCGGGACGGGCAGGGTTTCCAGGGCCATCTCGCCCTGGCGCTTCAGCACGGCGGCGCGCATGGTGGCCGGCAGTTCTGTCCGGCCGGGGGCGGTCTGGCCGGCGGCGGACTGGGTGGTTGTTGTCATGGAGGTCATTCCTTTGGAAGTTCGAGGGCGTTACTTGACCGCACCCAGCGACAGCCCCTGGACGAGTTTGTCCTGGGCGGCGAATCCGGCGAACAGTACGGGCAGGGAGATGACGACGGCGGCTGCGCAGACTTTGGCGAGGAACAGGCCCTGGCCGGAGACGAAGCCGGTGAGGAACACCGGGGCGGTGCCGGCGACGACGCCGGTGAGGACGCGGGCCAGCAGGAGTTCGTTCCAGCTGAAGATGAAGCAGATCAGGGCGGTGGCCGCGATGCCGGGCATGGCCACCGGGGCGATGATCTTGCGCAGAATGAGCAGCAGGCTGGCGCCGTCGATCTGGGCGGCCTCGAGCATCTCCTCGGGGACCTCGGCGAGGAAGGAGCGCATCATCCACACCGCGATGGGCAGGTTCATCGAGGTGTACATCAGGATCAGGAACCAGATGTTGTCCAGCGCGCCGACGGTCCGGGCAAAGAGGTAGAGCGGCAGGATCGCGGCGACCACGGGCATCATCTTGGTGGAGAGGAAGAAGAACATGACGTCCGTCCACTTCTTCACCGGCCGGATGGACAGGGCGTAGGCGGCCGGGATGGCCAGGGCCAGCACCAGGACGGTGGAGAGGATGGCGGCGGTGGCGGAGTTGATCAGCGGCGGCCAGGGGCTCACCCCGGAGGTGGCACCGAAGAACTCCTTGTACGCGTCAAGCGTGAGGTCCGCGGCGATGGAGGGCGGGTTGGTCGCGGCGTCGGTTTCGGAGTGGAAGGACGTCAGGATCATCCACAGCACCGGGGTGGCGAAGAGCAGGGCCAGCAGCCAGGCGGCGATCCCGGCGGCGGTGTTGTTCCGGGTGGGGTCCATCCGGGACTTGGAGCCGAACTTTCCGAAGGCGCGGCGGGAACCGCGGGTGTTCGCCGCACCGGGGGTGGTGGGGCGGGGTGCGGTGAGGGTGCTCATCGTGCTGCCTCCTTCTTGAAGAGCGAGAAAACGGTGCGGAGGGCGAAGGTCGCCACGATGATGGTGCCGATGACCACCACGACGCCGGCGGCGGAGGCCAGGCCGTATTCGTTGGCGAAATAGAACGTCTGGTAGATCGCGTAGGGCAGGTTCGCGGTGCCCAGTCCCCCGGCGGTGAGGGTGAAGACGGAGTCGAAGTTCTGCACGATGTAGATCGCGCCGAGCAGGCCGCCGAGCTCGAGGTACTGGCGCAGGTGCGGCAGGGTCAGGTGCCGGAAGATGGCCCAGGGCGTGGCGCCGTCCATCTGGGCGGCTTCCACGGTGTCCATCGGGCGGGACTGCAGGCCGGCGAGCAGGATGAGCATCATGAACGGGGTCCACTGCCAGACCAGGGACGCGATCACGGCCATCAAAGGGGCCTGGGACAGCAGGTCCAGCTGGGGTGCCGCGCTGCTGCCGAACAGCGACCAGACCCAGGTCAGGATGCCGTTGATCAGCCCGTAGGTCGGGTTCAGCAGGGCGTGCTTCCAGATCAGGGCCGCGGCCACGGGAACCACCAGGAACGGGGCGATCAGCAGGGTCCGGGCCAGGCCGCGGCCGATGAACTTCTTGTCCAGCAGCAGCGCCAGGCCCAGGCCGATGAGCAGGCTCAGCAGGACCACTGAAACGGTGAGCAGGATGGTCGTGAAGATGGCCTGGCGCAGGTCGGGGTCGGTGAGGACCGTGATGTAGTTTTCCAGGCCGGCAAACCCGGTCTTGTCCGGGCTGAGGCTGTTCCAGTTCAGGAACGAGATGATCAGCGTCACCACGAACGGCAGCTGCGTGACGATGATGAGGAAGACCAGGGCCGGCAGCAGCGGCGCGCGCCGCGCCCAGGCCAGGGCGCGCTCACGCGACCGGGTATCCCGTGACTTGGGGTTCTGGGGAGGTGTGGCTGCACTGTGCCCGGGACGGGAGATACGCGCCGTTGCGGTAGTCATGATGTTCTCCTGGCGTTGGGTTGAGGTCACTTGTACTTGTTGCCGACTTTTTCGGCGGCCTGCTGGCCCTTGGCCAGCGCGTCGGCCACGGTCCCCTGGCCCGCGATGGCGGAGCTGATCCCCTGTGAGACGCTGGTGCCCAGGGCGGCGAACTCGGGAATCCCGACGAACTGGATTCCGACGGCGGGGCGCGGCTGGGCGCCCGGGTTCTTCGGGTCGGCGTTTTCGATCGCGAAGCGTTCGGCCTTGAAGAACGGCGCGGCCTTCTGGAACTCGGCGTTCTCGTAGGTGGAGATGCGCTTGCCGGAGGGGACCTTCGCCCAGCCGAGCTTGGCGGCCACCAGTTCCTCGTATTCCTTCGAGCTGGCCCAGGCGATGAACTTCCCGGCGGCGTCCTGCTTCTTCGAGGCCGCCTGCATGGCCCAGGACCAGGTCCACAGCCAGCCCGAGGACGCCGTCTTCTTCACCGGCGCCTGGGCGTAGCCGATCTTGCCCTTCACCGGCGACGCGTCTGCCTCCAGCGCGCCGGCGGCGGAGGTGGCGTCGTACCACATGGCCACCTTGCCCTGGCTCATGTTGTTCAGGCATTCGGTGAACCCGGCCTGTGCGGCACCGGGCTCGCCGTGCTCGCGGACCAGCTTCGTGTAGAACTCGGCGGCCTCGGTGAATTCGGGGGCGTTGACCTTAGCGTTCCAGTCCTTGTCGTACCAGGTGCCGCCGAAGGTGTTCACCACGGTGGTCAACGGGGCGAACACCTGGCCCCAGCCCGGCTGGCCGCGCAGGCAGATGCCCTTCATTCCCGGGGCGGCGCCGTCCGCCTTCGCCGCGATGTCAGCCACCTGATCCCAGGTGGGCTTCTCCGGCATGGTCAGCCCCTTCGCGTCGAGGATGTCCTTGCGGTACATCAGGAAGGAGGACTCGCCGTAAAAGGGTTCACCGTACAGCTTGCCGTCGGTGCCGGTCAGGGACGCCGTGTAGGCGGGCAGGATGTCCGCCTGGTTGAACTCCGGATCCTTCGCGACGCTGTCCAGCGGCGCCAGCCACTTGTTGGCTGCGAAAAACGGGATCTCGTAGTTCGACAGGGAGGCGACGTCATATTGGCCGGCCTGGCTGGAGAACTCCTGGCTGATCTTGGCCCGGACGTCGTTCTCCGGCAGGACCGTGTAGTTGACCTTGATCCCGGTTTCCCTGGTGAAGTTGTCCGCGGTCAGCTTCTGCAGGTCCTCCATCTGCGGGTTGTTCACCATCAGGACGCTGATGCTGTTCGGATCACCTGTGCCCGAGCCGCCGGCCCCCGCGCAGGCGGAGGCGGAGAGGGCGATGCACAATGCACCTGCGGCCAGCGAGGCGGCGCGCATCTTGGGACGCATAAGAACTCCTTTGTGCTCAAAAGTCAGGACCGGTGAGGCCCTTTGGGCTTCGGTTCTCATACGAGCTTGCTCACATGAGCGAACCTGACATGCTCATCTGTCATGTGACTCTAGTCATATATACTCGTTTGAGCAAGACGCAATACTCAAATGATCGGATGTGCGAGAGGTGACCAGCATGACGGAGCTTTCCCACGATGAACTTCTGGCGCGCATCAGCAGCGAGTACTACCTGGAGAACCGGTCCAAGGTGGAGATTGGCAGCAGCTACGGGATCTCGCGGTTCCAGGTGGCGCGTCTGCTCACGGAGGCCCTCGAGAAGGGCATCGTGGAGATCAAGGTGAACTTCCCGTCGCGCGTCTCAGCTGCGGACATTCGCCGCATCGAGAAATTCCTGGGGATCGGCGAGGTGGTGGTTGCCGATACCAATGGCGATGTCGTCCAGGCGCGCGGCATCCTGGCCAGGGCGGCCGCCGTCGAAATTTCCCGGCAGGCGCCCCCGGGCGGCACCATGGGCATCTCCTGGTCCCGGACCCTGGACGTCGCCTCCCGGCTGGTCCGGGATCTTCCCAAGTGCGACGTGGTCCAGCTCGCCGGCGCGCTCCCCACGGAAGGCGAGAGCAATCCCCTTGAGCTGATCCAGCGGCTGGGGCATGTTAGCGGGGGGCTCACCTGGCCGCTGTGGGCACCTTTGGTGGTGGAAGATCCGACGACGGCGGCCGGCTTGCGCCGCCAGCCGGAGATCGCCGATGCGCTGGCAAAGGCGGACTCACTGGATCTGGCCGTCGTCGCGATCGGTGCGTGGAAGCCCGGCACCTCCACCATCTGGGACCGGGCCGACGCCAAGGTGAGGCAGGCGGCCGTGGAGGCCGGCGCCGTCGGGGAATGCTCGGGGCGGCTGCTCAACGCCAAAGGCGTAGCGGTGGAATCGGGGCTGGATGAGCAGATCATCGCCGTCACCATCAAGCAGCTGCAGCGGACCCCGAAGGTCATTGCCGTGGCGCAGGGCGAAGGACGGGCCGAGGCCGTGCTGGCCGTGGCCAAGGCCGGTTTCGTCACCACGCTGATCATTGATTCGCCGCTGGCCAAGACCCTGACTGACCTGATCGATGAGGAGAAGAGTCAATGACCGTTGTTATTGGGGTGGATTCCTCCACCCAGTCCTGCAAGGTCCTTGCGGTGGATGCCGACAGCGGTGACGTGATCACGTCCGGGGCGGCGGCCCATCCGGACCTTACCGCTGTGGACCCGCACGTCTGGACCTCGGCGCTGAAGGAAGCGTGGCATAATGCCGGGGCTGACCGCCTGGGCGGTTCGGTTGCCGGTGCCGGCATCGCGGCGCAGCAGCACGGGATGGTGGCCCTCGACAGTTCGGGGACGCCCGTGCATGACGCGTTGCTGTGGAACGACACCCGCAGTGCTGCGGACGCGGCGAGGCTGCGGGACGAGCTGGGGCCCGGGGAGTGGGTGGATGCCGTCAACCTGGTGCCGGTGGCGTCGTTCACCATTTCCAAGCTGGCGTGGCTGGCGCGGAACGAACCGGACACCGCGGCCAGAGTGGACCAGGTGGTCCTCCCCCACGACTGGCTCAACGGTGCCATGGGCGGGGAGTTCACCACGGACCGGAGCGATGCCTCCGGCACCGGCTACTTCTCCCCCGTGACCAACAGCTACCGGACGGACCTGCTGGAACGCTCCTTCGGGCGGGTCCCGCGGCTTCCCCGCGTGGTGGCATCTGACGATCCGGCCGGCAACGTGCGGAGCGGCTGGGGCATCGACGGCGCAGTGCTCTCGGCCGGCGCCGGGGACAATGCCGCGGCTGCACTGGGACTGGGGCTGCGGCCGGGCGAGGTGGTGGTCTCGATCGGCACCTCCGGGACCGTGTTCACCGCGTCGCCCTCGGCGATGCCGGATGCCAGCGGCGAGGTGGCGGGTTTCGCGGATGCCGCCGGCGGGCACCTGCCCCTGCTGGCGATGCTCAACTCGGCCCGGGTGATGGCCGCGACCGCCGCCATGCTCGGCGTCGATCTGGCAGCGCTGGATGCCCTGGCACTCGCGGCGGGCAATGACGCCGGCGGACTCACGTTCCTGCCGTACCTGGACGGCGAGCGCAGCCCCAACCTGCCGCATGCCACCGGAAGCCTGGCCGGACTGACCAGAAGCAACATGACGCCGGAGAACCTCGCCCGGGCCTCCGTGCTGGGTGTGCTGAACTCACTGGCGGACGCGATCGACGTGCTGCGGCAGCTGGGCGGCACCCCGGACAAGGTGCTCCTCATTGGCGGCGGCTCGAAGTCGCAGGCCCTTCGCCGGGCGGCGGCCAGCATCTTCAACCTGCCCGTGGAGGTGCCGGCAAGCAGGGAGTACGTGGCGCTCGGGGCTGCCAAGCAGGCGGCGTGGGCGGCCACCGGTGAGCTGCCGGACTGGAAGCGCAGCATTGAGGCGGCCTACGAGCCCGACGGCGACTGGGGCTTCAGCGTCCGCGAGCGCTTCGCAGAGGCCCGCAAGAACTTCTACGGCGTCGGTTGAGCCTGTCGCCGCTGGTTGAACCTGCCGTAGCCGTCTTCAGTCCCTGTTGTACCGCGCCAGTGCCTCGATGTAGACAGCGGCTGTTTCGTCGTCGCCCTTAGCGGTGTATTTGGCGATGATGTTCGCGAGGTCGTGCTTGATGACCCAGTGGGCGTCATAGGGTTCGTGCGGACGGGGAACGTAGTCGTTCATGACGTCCCACCCGCCTGGGCCTCTTCGCGTTCCAGCAGATAGCGCAGAAATGCCGCCTGGTTGTCGATTTCCCGCTGTTTGCGCGGGGAGACCCAGTCCAGCACTTCTTTGTCGTCGGCCATGGTGATCACTCCTTCCAAGTTATGGATTGATGGTGACCCCGTTCCGGCAAGATCGCCGAAAGTTTCAGGCAAGAAAGGCGAAGGTCTTCCTCCACAGCAACGCGCGCCCCCATTGCCTTCGCGATCAAGCTACGGCTGGACTACATTTACGAGTTCTGACCGGTTGCCCGTCTCGAGGTCCTCGGTGAGGACCAGGGACCTGACTTCGGGGCAGTAGTATTTGTGCTCGCGCGCGTTCTTCTCCAGCGGCGACCAGTCCAGGACCTTCACGCAGTCGGTGTATTTGCGGTTTTTCGTGGAGACGGCCTGGCCCGTTGCGAGGGTATCCCGCATGTCCTCCGCGTTGCCGATGTAGAACTCCTGCCGGTAGGAATCGCCCACGCGCTGGTTGGCCTTCATCCAGATTCCGGCTTTTGCGCCGTCTTTTCCGTGAATGAAGCTGCCGTTGTGGTTCAGCAGGAACCCGTTCCAGTAGTTATTCACGTCTTCCCCGAAGTACCACACGTCGCCGTTCTTGTGCTGCGCCAGGTAGTCCCGGGTTTCCTCCACCAGCTGCCCGTTCTTGTATTCCTTGTCCAGATAGACGACGGTTTCAATGCCCTCTATCTGTTTCTTCTCCGGCAGGATCTCAATCTCGACCCGTTCGGTGACTCCTCCCCCGCTGGTGGTCTCGTAAGTCATCTTCTTGCCGACGGGGAGCGAAAAGTACTTGTTGGTTATGTTGGTGGTGAAATCTGACGGCCTGATTACGGGGTCGTACTCCCCGGCCCGGCTTCTTTTGATGTTGTCGTTATATAAAAACACTCCGCCGCCGACAACCAGCAACAGGGCGAGGACTCCAAGAAAGATTTTCGTCCGCAGAGGCATGACCTTCCCACTCCTCACTGAGTAGAAATTCCTATAAAAGGGTCAGGGCACCGTTGCCCATGGCCATAGGAAAAAGGTAGTCCTGTCCGCCGTGAAGCAGAACCCATGAAATTCAAAGAAACTGCTCGGCGCCGCCTGGCCGGGACCGCGGTGCGCGCCGGCTAACGCGCGCGAACTACCTAGCGCGCCTAAATACCCTTCGCTCTGGCCTGAACTAGATTGGCGAACGGCAGCCGCCCGTAGATCCCGATGAATTTCTCGTGGTACCTGGCCTCGGCGGAATTGACCTCGGAAGCTGGGAGTTCCTTCCATGCAATGACCAGTGATTGGGAGTCGGTGAGCTGCCAAATGAGCCGACCACCCCAATGGCCTACAGGCTTACCCATGCCGAAATCGGCGAACTCTTGAATGCGCTTTCGCAATCCGCGATTGCCCGTGCTTCCTGCGCCTGCTTTGCCGATGTAAAGGATGTCCGTGTCCTCGATCCACTCTGTCTCCAAGGCAGGTTGGAGTACAGACGGATCACGCCGCTTGAACCGGCCTCCCACGCTCTTCGCAAGGAACAGCCGTTCGAAGCCCTCGGGTTTGAGCACCACGTAGATTCCGGGTGACTGCGGAATCCGGCTGATGTCCAACTGTTCGAACGAACGGAATCCGGCAAAGCCGTCGGCTTTTAGCGTCTGTTTGTTGATCTGCAATGAGTTTTCCTTTGTCTGGTCATTGCGCCTCAGCCGATACCGGCTATTCGAGGTGCGACTGGATGCGGTCTCCGAAGCGGTACTCGATGCTGGCGGAGGTGACCGACACAGATAGCTCGGCAAGGTCGCCGCGCAGGATCTCCACCTCCGAGGTCAGGCTCATGCCGCTTGGGTCCTCCGCCGGAAACCGCGCCAACACCTGCCCGCGCGCCCCGACGAACTCCAGCCCCGACTCGCCGGTGTGGGCCGCACGGACCTGGTCCTCCAGCCCACACTCCGGATGACCTGAAGCCCTGCTCCTTTGAGGTCAACGTTCTGCCCGCCGGTGCGCAGGGCCGGCGCCCGCTCCACAACCGTTGTGCGCCAGCCACAGCGCTCAAGCCAACAGGCCAGCGCCGGACCGGCGATGCTCGCCCCGGCGATCAGAGCGGAAGGAGTAGGCATGTTCCGAGGGTAGCTCAAGCAACCAGTTGAGAGTTCCGTGGCAACGCGGAGTCACATCGCGCCCAATTTCGGCCAGTCATTGGGCGCTAAGTGACCCCGCGTTGCCTTTGGATGTCCGCGGCGCCCTTTAGAGTGAACTGACGGCAACCGAGCCCAGGAACACCGAGGACCGGATGGACTACTACGCAATCAACGCCCTGCGGGAGAACCATGCAGGCTGGTCCCTGCTGCGCGCCCAGAACGCCCCGCTGGCCATCTCGTTTTTCATGGCGGCGTTCACCGGACCCAACCAGCGAAACCTCGGCCGCCAGCAGCTCATCGACAGCCTGGATGACGTCCTCTTCGGCCTCCGCGACGCTTACGGCGAGGACAAGTTCCCCCGCCTGGCAGCCGAGTACCTCGACGACTGGGCGGCCCCCGAACGGGCCTGGCTGCGGAAATACTACATCCAGGGCCAGGACGAGCCCCGCTACGACCTCACCCCGGCGGCAGAGGACGTGGTCCGCTGGGTGGAGAGCCTCAAGGGCAGGGACTTCGTCGCCACCCAGTCACGGCTCACCAGCATCTTCGCCGTCCTCGAACGGCTGGTCCAGCAGTCGGAAACGGACCCCGAAGTACGCCTCAAGGAACTCCAAAGCCAGCGGGACGCCATCGACGCCGAGATGCAGCGCATCCGCGACGGCAACATCCGCGTCATGACGGCGCCCGAAGCACTGGACCACTTCCAGCAGCTGCAGGCCCTGGCCAAGGACCTCCTCTCCGACTTCCGCGAGGTCGAACAGAACTTCCGGAAGCTGGACCGCCAGGTCCGCGAGCAGATCGCCACCTGGGACGGGACCCAGGGCGAACTGCTGGAGTCGATCTTCGCCAACCAGCAGGACATCAGCAGTTCCCTCCAGGGCCGGACGTTCCAGGGCTTCTGGGACTACCTCATGTCCCCGGAATCCCGGCGGAAACTCCAGGACCTCCTCCAAAGAGCCACCCAGATCGAGGCCCTCGCCCAAACCGAGAACCTCCACACCGTCACCAACCTGCACCAGGACTGGCTGCCCGCCGTCGAACAGACCCAGGGCACCGTCCGCCAGCTGTCCCAGCAGATGCGCCGGCTGCTGGACGACAAGGTGTTCCTCGAGAACAAGCGCATCATGCAGCTGATCCGGAGCGTCGAATCGGGCGCGCTGGCAACCAGGGAACAGCCGCCGCCGGGCGACTTCATCGCCATCGACGGCCCGCAGGTGGAGATCACCCTGCCGTTCGAACGCCCGCTCTATGAGCCCAGCCGGCGGGTCATGGTGGAGGACCACATCGAAACCGCCGACGACGCCGATGTGGACGCCGGCGCCCTGTTCAGCCAGTTCCACGTGGACAAGGAACGGCTCAAGGCCAACATCGACGCCGTCCTCGCCGAGGCGGAGCAGGCCACCCTGGCGGACATCACAAAGAAGCACCCCGTACAACAGGGGCTGGCGGAGATCGTGGCCTACTACCAGCTGGCCACGGAGTCGGACTGGGCCACCATCAATGCGGAGACCGAGCAGCACATAGCCTGGCAGCTGGAAGACGGCAGCATCCGCGAAGCCACCCTCGAACAGATCATCTTCGGAAGGCCCGCATGAATCCGGCAGCGAATTTCCCAGCCACAGCAGAAACGGAAAGCCGCACGCCCGAGGAACTTCCCGGCGTCGTCACCCGGCTCTTCAAAGGCGTGCTGTACGCCGAAGCGGACCAGAAGCTCTGGCAGTCGCTGCTGGGGCTGTCCTCCCAGGTCCGCGACTATGTGTCCGTGCTGGGGCTGGACCTGATCCTGGACGAGTCCGAGGGCTACGCGTTCCTGAAGTCGCGCGAGGATCCGGACGGCACGCTTCCCCGGCTCATCGCACGCCGCACGCTCACCTTCAACGTCAGCCTTCTGCTGGTCCTCCTCCGCCGCCGCATGCTGGAGTTCGACATCAACAGCAGCGAGGTCAGGCTCATCATGACCGAGCAGGACATCGTGGACATGGTCTCGCTGTTCCGGCCGGAATCCAGCAACGAGGCCCGGACCCTGGACCGGCTGCGGGCGGACATCAAGAAAGTGGTGGAGCTCGGCTTTCTCCGGAAGCTCAAGGGACAGGCGGACACGTACGAGGTGGCCCGCATTCTCAAGGCGTTCGTGGACGCCCAGTGGATGGAGGAGTTCGACGCGCGGCTGGCGGACTACCGCGCGACCCTCGCAGGAACGCTGGGCGCCGGCACGCCGGGCGCCGGGACCCCTGCGGTAGAGACCTCCGGGGAGGACGGCAAGTGAGCACTGAAGTGCAGGACACGCTGTTCAGCCTGGAGGAAAGGACGGACGACGGCGGCACTCCCCCGGGCTTCCGGCTGCACCGTTTGGAGCTGCTCAACTGGGGCACGTTCCACCAGGGCGTGCGGACGTTCCGGCTGGACGGCGCCAACAGCCTGCTCACCGGCGACATCGGCTCGGGCAAGTCGACAGTCGTGGACGCGATCACCACGCTGCTGCTGCCGGCCAACAAGATCGAGTACAACAAGGCGGCCGGCGCGCAGAAGAAGGAACGCTCGCTGATGTCGTACGTGCGCGGCTTCCACAAGAGCACGCGCAGCATCGGCGGCGAGTACTCGAAGCCGGTGGCGCTGCGCAGCACCGGGTCCCTGACCGTGGTGCTGGCGGTCTTCCACAACGCGGTGCTCGGCAAGTCGGTCACCCTGGCCATCACCCTGTGGGCCACGCAGGAGGCGGGCCAGCCCAGCCGGTTCTACTCCCTCGCCGAGGCGGACCAGTCCATCGCTGTGGACTTTTCGAACTTCGGCCAGGACCCGGCGAAGCTGAAGAAGAAACTCCGGGCCGCCGGCGCCGCCGTCCACGACACCTTCGAACCCTACGCCGCGGCCTTCAAGCGGCAGTTCGGCATCAGCGGCAACCAGGCCATGGAGCTGTTCCACCGCACGGTGTCCATGAAGCAGGTGGAGAACATCACCTCGTTCGTGCGGAGCAACATGCTGGAGGAGGACAACGTCGCCGAGCGGATCGGCAAACTGATCCACCACTTCGACGACCTGAAAAAGGCCCACGAAGCGGTACTGCGGGCCAAGGACCAGATCGCCCTGCTGACGCCCATCAGGGACGGCGCAGAACAGCACGCGAAGCTGAGCCGCGAGGACGAGCTGGCCCGGCAGCAGCGCGACCAGTTGCACCCCTGGTTCACGGACCGGAAGCTGCAGCTGAGCCTGGAGCACCAGCAGGAACTCGAACGCACCGGCGAACGGCTGCAGGAGGACAGCACCAAGCTCCGCACGGAGATCGCGGACAAGCGGCACGAGCTGCAGGCCGTGCAGGAGGACATCCGCACCAACGGTGGTGGCCGGCTCGCGGCCATCGACGCCGATATCGCCCGGCTCGCTGTTGAGTCGCGGACCCAGCGGCAGCGCTTCGACACCTACACGGAGGCCGCGAAGGACCTGGGGCTGCGGACACCCGAGGACAAAGTCCTCTTCGACGCCAACCGTGCCCGGCTCGGCGACGTCGAGAAGGAGCTCGCCGGACAGAACGACGAGCTGCAGGAGAGCCGCACGGCACTGACCATCACCCGGACCGAGCTCAACGCGCGCCTGACCGAGATCGGCGCCGAACTGCGCAGCCTGCAGTCCCGCCCCAACCTGCTGCCAATCCCCCAGCTGGAGCTCCGCCGTCGGCTGTGTGATGGTACGGGAGTCCCGGAAGCGGCCCTGCCGTACGCCGGGGAGCTACTAAAGGTTAGGGACGGCGAGGGCGCCTGGGAGGGTGCCGCGGAACGCACGCTGCACGGCTTCGCGCTGTCCCTGCTGGTGCCGGCCGAACACTACGCGGCAGTGAGCAGCTGGGTGGATGCCAACAACCTGAAAGGCCGGCTGGTCTACCTGCGGATCAGCGAGTCCCCGGCGGTCAGGACGGCGGAGCCGGGAACGCTGGCGGCGAAGATCGCCATCAAGCCGAACACCCCGTTCCGCAACTTCCTTCTGGACGAGCTCGCCACCCGGTTCGACCATTACTGTTGCGACACCCTCGAGGACTTCCGCCGCTACCCCAAGGCGCTCACCGTCAACGGGCAGCTCAAGGGCGGCCGGGGCCGGCACGAGAAGGACGACCGGCGGGAGCTAACAGACCGGCGCAACTACGTGCTCGGCTGGGACAACCACGACAAGATCAGCCGCTTCCTCGCCGAGCAGGACGAGATCAGGGGCCAGCTGCAGGTCACCGAGGCGCAGCTGGCCAAGGTGAACGGGAGGCTCGGCGCGCTGGGCAAGAGCCAGCGCCAGCTCGGTACGGTCGAATCGGTGGCCGACTTCGGCGAGATCAGCTGGCAGCTCACCGCCCGGCGGATCGAGGAGCTCAAGGACGAGAAGACCGAGCTGGAAACCGCCAGCGACGTGCTGAAGCAGCTGACCGCCAAGGAATCCACCGTCAGTAAAGAGCTGGAACGCCTGGAGGAAAGATCCGGCAAGCTGCGCGAGCGCCTGGGCGCGAACGAGAAGGACGCGCGGGACATCGCGGAGGCGATCGAGGAATGCCGCGGCATTCTCGCCGAGACTCCCCTGACGGATGACGGCGGCGTGCTGGCCGCCGTCGAACATCTCACCACAGCGGCACTCGGCGACAAGACGCTGACGTATAAGAACACCGGCATGACGGAGAGCTCCGTGCGTGCGGGACTGACGGACACCATCGACGCGCTCTCCAAGCGGATCGCCCGGGCAGCGGAGGGGACCGTCCGGCTGATGGCGGACTTCCGCAACAAGTACCCCAACGAGACCACGGACATCGACGCCGCGCTCGAGGCCGCGGCGGACTACAACCGGCTGCTGGAGCAGCTGGTCAGCAACGACCTGCCGCGGTTCGAGGCGCACTTCAAGGAGTCGCTGAACCAGAACACCATCCACGAGGTGGTGGCGTTCAACGCGTTCCTGGACAGCCGGCGGCAGGACATCGTGAACCGGATCGGCGAGATCAACCAGTCGCTGGCCGGTATTGAGTACAACTCCGGCCGGCACATCCAGCTGGAGCACCAGAACAGCTCGGACCAGGACGTGCGCGAGTTCGGCGTCGATCTGCGGGCGTGCTCGGAGGGGACCATCGGCGACGAGGACCAGTACTCGGAGCAGAAGTATCTGCAGGTGGAGCGCCTGATCGAGCGCTTCCGGGGACGGGAGGGCCTGACCACGCTGGATGAGCGGTGGACGGCCAAGGTCACTGACGTCCGGAACTGGTTCACATTCTCGGCGTCGGAGAAGTGGACCGAGACCGGCGAGGAGTTCGAGCACTTCACGGATTCGGGCGGCAAGTCGGGCGGCCAGAAGGAGAAGCTGGCGTACACCATTCTGGCGGCGGCGCTGGCGTTCCAGTTCGGGCTGGGGTCTTCAGGTGCTGCGGGCGCTGCCAAAATCAAGAACAGCGGCCGGAGTTTCCGGTTCGTGGTGATCGACGAGGCGTTCGGGCGCGGGTCCGATGAGTCCGCGCGCTACGGGCTGCAGCTGTTCCAGCGGATGAAGCTGCAGCTGCTGATCGTCACGCCGCTGCAGAAGATTCACGTGATTGAGCCGTTCGTCTCGCATGTGGGGTTCGTGGCGAACACCAACGGCGACGATTCGCAGCTGCGGAACATGACCATCCAGGAGTACCGGGACGAACGGGACCGGCGTGCCGGCTGAGTCGTGGACCTCTGTCGCGGGGTTGCGGGCGCTGTCGCTCAAGGCGTGGAACAGCGGTGCGCTGCTGCGGGAGCTGCTGGAACCGTCGGGCGCTTATCCGCGCCGCCGTCCGCTGAAACGTCCGACGGCGGCAGCCCTCTTGAGCGATTACGCTGCGGCCCAGCGGTGGGCGGCCGAGCTGTTCGCCGGGGCTGGTGCGTACGAGCTGGAGACCGCGGAGGTGGGACGCCGCACGGTTGGTTCCAACCGGATCCCGGCGGCGGCCGTGTTCGAAACTGTGGAGGACGAGATCGCATTTGTCGGTAAGTCCCGGGAGGCGGCGCGGTTCCGGGAGCTGGCCTCTCAGCTGGGTGAGCTGGATCCGCAGCTGCTGAGCTGGGCGGCGCGGCGGCCGCTGAAGCTTTTGGAGCTAGGTTCTGATGCCTTGACGGCCGCGCGAGTCGCCATTTGGCTGCAGGACAATCCCGAACCGGGAATCTACGTCCGTCAGCTGGGGCTTCCGGGCGTGCACACCAAGTTTATCGAGCGGCACCGGCAGGTGATTGATCAGCTGCTCGCCGCGCTCAGGTCCGGCTCCAACGGCGGCGAGCTGGACGTCATTGCGGAAGCTTCATTGGAAGTCGCTGAACCGGATATGGCCGGTTCAGATGCTGGCTTGGAAAACAGCGCCGGCCGTACTCCGGCGGCCCGCTACGCCCGCCGACACGGTTTCCTGCATCCGCCGGAACTCGTCCGGTTCCGCATCCTTGACCCTTCGATTCCTGCCCTTGGCGGCGCCCGCGACATCACCGTCACGGCTGAAGCATTCAGCGCGTTGCAATTGCCGGTACACACCGTCATCGCGACCGAGAACCAGGTCAATTTCCTCGCCCTGCCAGAGCGCCCCGGGACGCTAGCCCTCTATGGAGCCGGCTACGGGTTCTCCTCACTACGTGACGCGGCGTGGCTTCGCGACTGCGAAGTCCTGTACTGGGGCGACATCGACACGCATGGTTTTCGAATCCTCGACCAGCTCCGGGCGGCGCACCCGCATGTGGAGAGTGTGCTGATGGACGAGGAAACCCTGCTCGCGCACCGGGAGGCTTGGACTGCGGAGCCATCGCCGTCGAGAGCAGCGCTGACGAGGCTGACTGCCGAAGAGTCCATGCTCTACGAAGCCCTCGGCAATGATACCTACGGATCAGCCGTCCGGCTTGAACAAGAGCTAATCAACTGGGAGTGGGCGCTCGACCGCTTCCGCCCCGCCGGTTGAGCCTGTGAAGTCAAGCCTGTTGAAACTTTGAATGGCGCTCCCGCCCTCGTCTGGGCCACTTTATCGAGACACCTTCCTTCAGGCTTTGAATAGCTGCAGCATTCGGCTTGTACGGGTTACTCGCCGGATTCATATGACGGGGTTTACAAAGTTTATTCAGCTTTATTAGCTTCTAATAAAGCTTCCAAACATCACCAGGCCATGTTTGAGGACCCGTCGCCTAGTACTCTAGCGGCGGCGGCCTCCGAGGGACAGCGCGCGCCGTCATCGGTCGCTGCTCCACTAGTTGAGCCTCTCCAAACCCGCAAATCGGCTCGTCCGCTCGTGCCGAGACGGGCCTCGTGATCCTGTCCGCAAGCAAATCCACATCTGCCAGCAGCATCTCGGGGGTCTGATCCAAATTGAGCGCATGGCAGTGAATCGTCACTCCCGGTGGATCAATGACGTAGGACTTCAGGACTTCCTCTCCCCTCGCATAAACCAAATGTCCTTCGGTTAATCTAAACCTCAAACAGTAGGCCAGCATCTGATAGACGTCTGCATGGGGAAAGCGCCCGTTCTTCTCTGATTTGTACTTCGCATCCACAGCGGCTCGAATGAACCCATTGGAATGCACCAGGATGTCCGGCCTAATCACGACTTCGCGGCCTTGGTCAAGGAAGGAAGACGACTGCATTTCGACACTTTCGCCATGTCTTGCCAGACTTGCGCGGAGCGCCTTTGACACGAAATCCTCAAATATCCGCCAAGTATCGAACAGGAAGCCGCTGGCCGCATTCTCTCCTTGCCTGTGTTCGAGTGATGTGTTGCGCAAAATCAGCTCCGAGAGTGCGACCGCACCCTTGTATCGCTCGTTCAACCTCTGAAAATGAACCTGCGGCACAGGACGCCCGGGTGCTATCGGACGTACTCCTTCGAAGCGCTGAGTCAACTTCATGATGGCTGCCCTATGGGCCTGACCGAGCGTCGGGAGGTGCAGAAGTCTCAGTGAGGCGGACAGCAGCAATCGATTCTCTACCGTATCCACCGTGTATTCGTCGAATATGACCTGCGCCGGCAACGCCAGCCCGGCCCGACGGCCAATCTGTGCCGGAATATCCAGACGTCCTCGAACTATAGGCAAGGCATCGTCGAAGGTTTCGTACGCTTGATGCATTCCTCGACCCAGGGCCACCGCCGCTTGTCTGATGAATGAATGGGCGATGGTGTCCAAAAGAGTCGCCCCAGAACCTAGAATGACGTCCTGTTCCTGCCAGAATCGCTGATCTGTTGAGAAACTCATCATGAAAAACAGCCGGTCAATTAGGACCTTAGGTGTGATTTCCACCTGCCAGTCAGCAACACGAATCACGCCGACTTTGCTGACACCGGAGATGGACCAGTCCCCATTGCCGAGGGGAGACACATTGGCCACATTCAGAGCCGATATAGCCGCCGCGACGTTGGCAGGAAGGGAGACGGTTTCCTCGTTACGGCCTTCCCTGAGGTTCAGGCGCTTCATGCGTTACTCCATCCGCGACGCAGCGTCTTGCGACTGTTCCCGGTGTTGGCGGCGCAGGACCTCAATCCCATACGTCTTTTCAATGTCCAGATCTTGGCCATAGTGGTGTTCGGCAAGCAAGGGAAGGATGTCGTATTCCCAGATCTGCTCAAGCTGTCCGGGCTCGAAGACGAGATGCCGTGGCATGAGATAACTCGGCCCGACTTTGAAATCTGGGTCACTGATGCGGTCGTTGAGTAATCTGAGAAGACGTGCCGGTTCAGCCTCAAGTCCATGATGCTCAAGCCATTTCTCCAACACGTGCTTTACCGGGTGCTTGTCCGGATGCAGTTCAACGAACGAGAACCGGCGGCGCATCGCCGCGTCCAGCAGAGCAATCGACCGGTCTGAGGTGTTCATCGTCCCAATAATGAACAAATTGGAGGGGAGCTCGAAGAAATCATCGTCATCGCGGCTGTACTGGAGCTTGATGGGACGGTTTCGATACTCAAGAAGAAAATACAGCTCCCCAAAAATCTTGGCCAGATTTCCCCTATTGATTTCATCAATAACGAGCACATATTTGTATTCCGGGTTGCTGACCGCTTGGTCTACTATCCGCCGCAAAGGTCCGTCCTTGAGCTCATAACTCAAAGCACCGGAATCGGTCGTCACGGGCCGGTAGCCCTGGAAGAAGTCCTCGTATGAGTAGCTGGGGTGGAACTGCACCAGCTCCGTGTACTTAGCGTCGCCGGCAATGTGCTCGGCCAGGGCCAGAGCAACATAGGTTTTTCCCGTACCAGGAGGTCCATAGAGGATAACTTGGCGGCGGCGTTCGATCAGATCTAGCTGCTTCTGCAACCAGTCCTCGTCGATGTGTAGGCGTTGCGAAAGCTCCACGGTCGCGCGTCGGAAGTCGGCTCCTTCTGCTGACTCAGGAGCCGCTGGAAGTGGTTCAACTGTTGGCTCTTGGATCGACCCCGGACCACGCCATTTGGGAAGTAGGGCATCGCTGTAAAAATCGATCGGACCGTTTTCCGACTGCTGGAGCGCCAGTACGATCTGAAAAAGGTCCTCGTCGACATCGCCTGTCTGTTCCCCGATCTCACCAAGGAACCTGTCGCGTACTGCTTCTTTGTCCACGTCCGGGATGATTGAGGTGAAATAGTCAGGCCGACCCACGTACAGCAATGAATTGCGTTGCGTTGGATAAATGTTCTCAGGGATAGATGCGGTGAATTTCTTCCAAGACTGCGCTTCCTCCAAGATCAGTTCCTGTTCCTCAGGAGCCCGACGGAGCCATTCATCCAGCAAGCGAACATGAATGCTGATCGCAGGGTGTGCCTGACCGACCATCCACATGCCGGGGTGGTACACCCCGTCCTTGAGTGCCTCACGGATCTCCCGCGGCAACTCGACCGGATGGGTCATGGATCCCAGAATTTTCTCGATACGTGCCAGCTTGGAGCGTTCGCCCATCGCACTCTTATGAAACGGAAGCAGTTGCCAAGTCGTGAGTTCGGCGAGCAGCAGCTTCGCCTCATCACCGAGTCCAGCCAGTTGGACGTCCAGCTTGCTGAGGAAGTCGGCGCCCTCGACTTTGATGGCGCTTACAAAATGGCTCAGCAGCGCGTCCACATTCGGCCTGGTCCAGACAGAGCGTCCGGGGGAAAACACCGAACTGGACTGCGAAAGACCCCTTTCTCGAAAGAGCTGAGCGGCGGTTCGAACCCGCTCCTCGCTGGCGTGCCGAGCGACGATCGTTGATCGCAGGAGTTCGGCTTTCTTTTGCCTGTTCTGTTTGCTCCATTCGTTGTACCGGGAGCGGGCCTCCAGAGCGAGCGAGTCATCATCCGGATACTCGGCCAGCGCCGCTTGTCCTGCCTCGGTTATTTTCCAGAGGCCGTCACCTTCCGGGTTCTTCCACAGCCACCCAGCCTTTTTTAGATCTTCAGAGGCCCATGAGAGGTTGGCCGTTCCTCGGATACCTCCGCTCGGGAGTGCCTCGAGTTCGTGTTCAGTCCACGGCACGCGGTCCGCGGCGATCGCCATAATTCCCTGTTCGCCCGGCTTGTTGTAGAGTCCTTCCGGATGCTCGCTCAGGAGTTGCAGAATGAGTCGCGATCGAGCGATGTTGCCACTGGTAGCTGCCATGTTCAGTCCTCATCTCTGGATGCGCTGTCTCAACCGAGTTTGCATCATCGGCCGGGCTCGGCGTGGCATTCGTAGCGATCTTAATTGAGTTGCGCCGAAGCCGGATGACCTAGCGGCTACAACTTCAACTTGTCCAACAAACGCGTCACACGCGCGCTACGCTGGAATCCCTAAAACAAAGCGAGGCATAACGTGCACGAGGACGCCGTCCGGTTCCTGTCCCAGCCAGTGGAGGCCCAGCCCGGCTCACCGCTCCGGGTCGCCGTCTACTCACGGATCGCCGAAGCCATCCGCAACAACCTGCTGCAGCCCGGCTCCATGCTCCCCACCGAGACCGAACTCGGCACCGACATGAAAGTCAGCCGCACCGTCGTCCGCGAGGCTCTCATGCTGCTCGAGGAGGACGGCCTCATCCGAGCCCGCCGCGGCGTCGGCCGGTTCGTCTCCGACACCCTCCCCCGCATCGGCATCGAACGCATCCGCCCCTTCGAGGAAGTCCTCGGCGGCCCCGGCCACCAGGTCCAGATCAAGCGCATCCAGGTCGAGAAGCAGCCCGCCTCCGAATTCGTCGCCCCCGGCGTCGGCGTCGAGCCCGGCAGCGACGTCTGGCTCTGGGAGTCCGTCCTCATCCGCGACGGCGAGCCCATCGCGCACCTGCAGGAAAACATTTCCGCCCTCCCCGTCAGCTTCGCCGGCGGCGCCGCGGCGCCTTTGGACATTAACGACGACGGCGGCACCACCTTGCTCACGGCGCTCAACAAAGCGGCGGGCCGGGGACTGGGGCCGGGCGAGTGCCAGATCAGCCTGAGCCAGGTCGGTCCCAGCCGCGCCAAGCTGCTGGACCTGCGCCCGTCCGACCCGGTCCTCGTCCTCACGCAGTACGTGCGGCACGCGAACCGGCCGTTCTACCTGGCCAAGTGCCTAATCGCCGATCGCGCCGGGCACCTCTCGGTGATGCAGTCACTCCAGTCTTAAAACGAAACGGCTCCGCCAGCCGATCTGGCGGAGCCGTTTTGTTTAGAGCGATGCCTACCGGACCGCCTTGTCTGCGTTCACGCGGCCGTTGGCCCAGAACGTGCCAGTGCCGGCAATCTTGTCGGCTGTCGATTCCACGATTGTGCGCACCGACGTGTTCGTTGCCCCCGGGTGCGAGCTGAAGGCAAGGGCAGCCGTTGCCGCGACGATGGGCGATGACATTGACGTACCGTTGCCGACGTCGTAACCGAAGGAGCGGTTGTTCTGCGTTCCCAGGACGAACGTGTGGTTCGGGAACGTTGAGTAGACGTTGACTCCGGGCGCCGCGATGTCCACCCAGCTGGCCCCGTAGGTCGAGAATGATGCCTTGGCGTCCTTGTTGTCGGTAGCGGCGACGGCAATGACGTTGGGGTAGGCCGCCGGGTAGATCTTGGTCTGGTTGCCGCCGTTGCCTGCCGCGGCAACAAGCACCACGCCCTTGCTCCACGCGTTGTTGATGGCCGTCTCCAGGGTGCGTGACGCCCGGACGCCGATGCTCATGTTGATGACCTTGGCACCGTTAGCGACCGCCCAGTTGATCCCGTTCGCGAGGCTTGAACTGGATCCGACCCCGCTGTCGTTGAGCACCTTGCCGGCCAGGATGGTGCAGCCCGGACACGTTGCGGCGACACCAATCGTGTTGTTGGAGGTGGCGGCGACGATCCCGGCCACGTGGGTGCCGTGGCCGTAATTGTCCTCATTGGTCGCCGCACTGCTGAAGTTCGCCCGCAGGACAACCTTCGGGTTGATGTCGGGGTTGTCGCTGGCGACGCCCGAATCGAGGACGGCGACCTTGATGCCGCTCCCGGTGGTGATGTTCCAGGCCTCGACGGCGTCGACGTCGGCATCCGCTGTTCCCGCGGGCTGTGTGAGCGTGCTCGCCGTATTGGTAAACGACTGGCCCGTGTTCTGCAGGGCATACTGGCGGGGGAAGTACTGGTCAGAGGTGGTTGCGGTAACCACCTCGTCCGGCTCGGCGTACTCGACGGCGGGGTTCCGGCTCAGCGCTTCGATGAGTGAGGATTCCTGCCCCGCCGGCACCTTGACCACGTGGGCGCCGGTGCTGCCGACGCCGGCACCCTCGCTCAGGGCGTGCTGGCGCAGCACCCCTGCGGCCGCGCCGTTGTCGCGGAACTTGACGATGATCTGGCCAGAGGCCTGCTGCGGCTCCGTTGCCGCGCTGCCCGGGCCTGCTGCGGTGACACTACCAAGTCCTATGACCACCGCGGCGAGGCCGGCGATAACAACTTTTTTCATATGGAGCATATTGCTGCAATCTGCACCGCGTAGGTAGCGTCTGCCGGAAAATTACCTCCCACCGCTGCACCCTGCTAGAGGCACTTGGGCTGGTACGCGGGATCCGCGGGGCCGGACGCCTGGCCCAGCGCGTGGGCCACGAGCTGGTGCACGACGGGGTCGTTCGGCGTCTGGTCGTGTTCGAAGGCATCGGCCGGGCACTTGTCCTGGATCGTGATGTTGGTGACCTGCCGCGCCGGGCCGCTGAGGAACTGGCTGTTGTAGGGAATAACCACCTCGTCGTGAACCGTGGAGATGACGGTGTAGGAAGGTCCCGCAACCGTGTCGCCGATGGAGTTGAGCTTCTGCATGAAAGCCGAACCAGCCTGCTGATCGGCACAGGCTGCACAGCCCAGTCCGGTGTAGTTGGGATCCGGGACGACGCCCGGTGCAGGGACGATCACCCCTTCGGTGCCGTGGTTGGAGGGCGCGATCCCGACGAGCTGGTGGACGTACTTGGCGCCGCCCAGGAAGCCCATGTAGTAGCGGGGCATCATGCCGCCCTGGCTGTGGCCCACAAGGTCCACTTTCTTGGCGCCGGTGGCTGCCCGCACTGAATCCACGAAGGGGGCGAGTTCCTGCGCCGATTTGGCCACCGGCGCGGTGGCGTACACGCCGTTCGTCTCGCCGTAGTTGAGGGCGAAGACGCAATACCCGGCGCTCTTGAGGAACGGCGAGAGGGTGGACCAGTTCTTCTCCATGCTCTCGAATGTTCCGGGCACCAGAACCACCGGATAAGGATGCTCGGCGCTTGGCTTGCAGGACCAGTCATTGGCTCCGGGCGGTGAAACCTGCACAGTTCCCGCGCGTGCGGGAGCCACGGCCAGGGAACCGGCAAGAACGGCAATGGCGGCAGCGGACAGGGCTTTGGTGAGCAGTGACATAGAAACCTCTTTGTTCGCGTGTCAGGAGTGCGGGCCCGGCATTCATCCGTATTCAGCGGAGTCGGCCAAGGTTGCCCGGGTACCCAATGTAGGCAGCCCGGCCTCCGACGCCGCCATGGTTTTGCACGGATGTGCGCGGAAATCCGCTGCCCGGGCGAACCCCGTCTGCCATGCCATGACGGCTGCTTTAGCGCAAAGTTACTGGTCAGTACATTCTGTCGAGGCGTGAGCTGTGGGAAGACCACCAAACCCGCCTGCACAAACGTTCACTGCCGGGCGGTATAACGCCCTCCAGCGAAAGCGCCGCCCGGCACCGGGCGCCGGGCTGCTCCGGGTGGTCCATATGCAGCCCGGCATCTCGCGCACGCGCCGGGGCGCCGCAGCCACGCCTACTCCGGCGGGTTCACCCGATGGTTTGGCTGCTGTCGTACCCCAGTGCACGGCTGGCTTCCAGTCCCGCACGGGCTACCACCGGCCCCAGCCGCTCGACATCAGCGGCCCCAATCCGCTGGGTAGGGAACCCCAGGCCCACAGCGCACGCAAGCCGTCCGGCATGGTCGAAGACCGGCGCGCTGATGGAGCCCACGTCCTGGTTGCGTTCACCGAAGGCCGCGTAAAACCCCTGCCGGCGGGCAACAGCGGCCTGCTCCCGGAGTGCCTCCAGGGATACCGGGGTATCCGGGGTAAAGCTCTCGAGCCCCTGCTCGTCCAAGGCATCCCAGGCCCCGGGGTCGAACGCCAGGAAGATTTTGCCGGGGGCGCCAGCATGCAGCGGCATGACCATGCCCACCATGAACGGCCGCATCACAACGTGCCGGGTCTCGGCTACCGCAACGATGGTCCGGAAGGCCCCGTCCCGAACGTACAGGCAGGCAGTTTCGCCGGTTTCGTCGCGCAGCTGCTGAAGGACCGGCTTCACCAACCGGACCACGTCCAGCCCGAACGTTCCCGGAGTAGCCCAGCGGACCAGTCCGATACCGATCCGATACCGGTCGCCGTCGCGGTCCAGAAAACCTTCCCGCAGCATGTTCTGCACCAGCCGCTGGCAGGTGCTGGACGGCAGCCCCGTCTTGCGGATGATCTGCTGCAGCGTCGGCTCGGGCTCCTCCACCGAGAAACAGTCCAGGATCTCCGCGACCTTGTGCAGGACCAACAAGGGGGAAGCCCCGGCTCCCGGTTCCTTCACCACTGTCCAAACGCCCCTTCAATCTTCTTACGCCACCAGCCTCCAGCTTAGTGAGCCGGGAGCAACCCCGGGATGTGACCCATTTGACATCCGGTCCGCGTGACCCACATTATGGGACCAGAACCCACTTTATGGGTTTACCCCAATAATCCCCAACACAACGACGTGGAGAAGCCATGAGCACCCCCGCTGTAACCTGCGAAACCGCCCCCGAGCCCAAGCGCCCCGGGATGAGCCGCGTGGGACTGATCGTCCCCAGTTCCAACACCACCATGGAGACCGAACTGCCGGAACTGTTCCGGCGCCAGGCCGAGGCAACCGGCCACAAGTACACATTCCACTCCGCCCGCGCCGGCATGAAGAAAGTCACCAAGGAAGAACTGCTGGCCATGGTGGGCAAGGCAGCCCAGTGCGCCGAAGCAGTGTCCGACGCCGACGTGGACGTCATCGCCTACGCCTGCCTGGTGGCCGTCATGGCCCAGGGCCCCGAAGCGCACGAAGGCTCGGAGAAGGTCATCGCAGACGCCGCAGCCGGCAACGGGCACCCCGCCCCGGTAACCAGCAGCGCCGGCGCCCTGGTCCGCACCCTGCACGAAATCGGCGCGCAGAAGGTCGCCATGATCACCCCCTACATGAAGCCGCTGACCAAGATGGTGGTGGACTACATCGAGGGGTCGGGCATCACGGTGCTGGACGCCATCAGTCTCGAAGTAGCGGACAACCTCGAAGTCGGCTGCCTTGACCCGCAGAACCTGCCCGCACTGGCCCGGAGCCTGCAGCGCGAGGGCGCGGACGCCGTCGTGCTCTCTGCCTGCGTCCAGATGCCGTCACTCGCCGCGGTCCAGGCCGTCGAGGACGAACTCGGACTCCCGGTCATCACGGCGGCCACGGCCACCACTTACGAGATCCTCAAGGCGCTCGGCCACCAGCCGGCCATCACCGGCGCGGGCAGCCTGCTGTCAGGGGCGGGCGTCCTCACCCCGGCCAACGCGTAGGCGGTTGGCACCATGTCGCTTTCACTCATCGCGTTCCTGGTGCTGGTGGCGGCCTTCGCCGTCGGTTCCTTCACCAAGATCAACGCCGGACTGCTCGCCACCGTCGCCGCGTTCGGCGTCGGCACCCTCCTGGCCGGCATGTCCATCAAGGACGTCATCGGTCAATTCCCAGCCGGGCTCTTCTTCATCCTGGTGGGCGCGACTCTGCTGTTCGCCATCGTGCGGATCAACGGCACCATAGACCTGCTGGCCTACTGGGCTGAACGGCTCGCCGGCGACCGGAAAATCCTGGTCCCCATCCTGATGTTCCTGCTGACGGCAGCCCTGGCCTCCGCCGGCGCATTCACGCCCGCCGCCATCGCCATCGTCGCCCCGGTGGGTCTGGCGCTGGGCATGCGGTTCGGCATCAGCACCCTGGCCATGGGCCTGGTCAT
The DNA here is from genome assembly GCF_042668165.1 of Arthrobacter sp. NPDC057388. Taxonomy (NCBI): domain Bacteria; kingdom Bacillati; phylum Actinomycetota; class Actinomycetes; order Micrococcales; family Micrococcaceae; genus Arthrobacter; species Arthrobacter sp. NPDC057388. The sequence continues at coordinate 134,599 of NZ_JBHVBL010000002.1, read as the reverse complement.
CGTCCAGGGCGCCAACGCGGGTGCCTTCTCCCCGGTCAACCCGTTCGGCGTCCTCGGCAACAAGATGCTGGCCGGCGCCGGCGCCGCTGACGACTCATTCAAGCTCTACGCGTACTGCTTCGTCTTCAACGCCATCCTGGCCGTGATCGCCTACGTCCTGGTGCAGGCCATCATGAAGCGCCGGGCAGCCAAGGCGGAAGCACGTCACGCCGGCGGCGACAGTGCCGTGAAGAACGACGGCGGCGCTGACGCACCCGCAGGGGGCGGCGTTTCAGGTTCCGGCGGCGCCGGAACGGCCGTCCTCACCGCACCGGCACAGACCACCCTGACCGCCGGAACCAGGACCCGCCCGGAGAAGGTGGCCGCAACCCCCATGCGCATCCTCACGCTGGTGGGCATCGCCTCCCTGCTGGTGCTCACCACCGTCCTGGGACTCGATGTCGGTGTTGCCTCGCTGGTCATCGCGGCGGTACTGATCGTCCTGGACTCCAGCGTGCAGAAGCCGGCAGTGGAAAGCATGCCCTGGTCAGCCATCATCCTGGTCACCGGCATCGTCACCTACGTGGGCATGCTGGAAAAAATGGGTGCGCTCAAGGAACTCCAGGACGGCATCGCCGGCCTGGGCAACAGCTCCCTCGCAGCCCTGATCGCCAGCTACGTGGTCGCCATCGTTTCGGCCTTCGCCTCCACCACCGGAACCCTGGGCGTCATCAGCCCCGTGATTGAACCCATCGCCATGGACCCGCTGCTCACCCCCGTGGGAGTCGTCACGGCCATCGCCATCAGCTCCTCCGTGGTTGACGTCAGCCCCATGTCCACCAGCGGAGCCCTGCTCATGGCGAGCGCCCAGCCCAAGGACGAACGGATGTTCTTCCGCGCGCTGCTGCTCTGGGCCATCGCGATGATCGGCGTGGTACCGCTCCTCGTCTGGTTCCTGTTCGTCCAGCTCGGGCTCGGCTAAAAGCCCCGGGCTGAAAGGGAAAGGGACGTCCTGGCCGGGCGTCCCTTTTCCTTTCCCGGCAACTCCCCTACACGCAACGAGAGCCGGCTGCCTCTAAATTTTGGGACGGAAGTGGCCTGGCCAGTCCTTGAGCCGGATCCGGGTCAGGTCCTGGATGTCGCCGAGTGTGCCCCACTCGTCCAGCCCCAGCCGGGCCAGCGGCTCGAGCAGGTCGATCCGCGGGTGGCTGCCGTCGAGCACGGCATCGCTCACGGCGGCGTGGGTCACTTCGCCGAAAACCAGGGTGGAGTCCCCCATCGGCAGCACGGAATGGAGACGGCATTCCAGCACCGCCGGTGATTCCTTGACGCGGGGTGCGGCCACGGTGAGGCTCGGCTCCCGGGTCAGGCCGGCGGCGTCGAACTCGCTGACGTGCGGCGGAAAGTTGGTGCCGGTGGCGTTGACCTCTTCCAGGAGCGCGGCCGGGGCCAGGTTGACCACAAATTCACCGGACGCGGTGATGTTGCGGAGCGAATCCTTCTCGCCCACCGAGGTGAACTGCACGATGGGCGGGTTGGTTGAGGCTACCGTGAAGAAGGAGTGCGGGGCCACGTTGTCAACGCCCTCCGGAGAAACGCTCGAAACCCATGCGATGGGCCGGGGCACCACCACCGCGGTGAGCAGCCGGTAGAAATCGCGGGCGGACGTCGCCGTGGGACTGAAATCAGTTCGCATGCTGCCAGACTAACCGGCGCGGCAGCCAGGAAAGGACACAGCATGAGTTTCCAGCCGTACCGTTCACCATCATCCGGGCGCCCGGTGCGCGCCGTCCTCTTCGACACCTTCGGGACCGTGGTGGACTGGCGCACCGGCGTTGCACGGGAGGTGGCAGCTTTCACCACGGCACAAGGGGTCGCCCTTGACGCGCACGCCTTCGCGGACCACTGGCGGGCCCTCTACCAGCCGGCCATGGAAGCCATCCGCTCCGGACAGCGCGGCTTCACAAAGCTGGACACACTGCACCGCGAAAACCTCGACGAGGCCCTCCGCCATCACGGCATGAGTCCGGAACGGGTTTCCAGCGAGACCCTGAAGGAGCTGAACAAATCCTGGCACCGGCTGCCGCCGTGGCCGGACAGTGTGGAGGGCCTGGCAAGCATCCGCCGCCACTACATCGTGGGGCCGCTGTCCAATGGAAACACCTCACTGTTGCTGGACATGGCCAGGAACGCCCGCCTGCCGTGGGATGTGATCATCGGTTCGGACATGACGCGCACCTACAAGCCCTTGCCCCAGGCCTACCTCCGCACGGCGGAGTTCCTGGACCTCGGGCCCGGCGAGGTGATGCTCGCGGCGGCCCACAACAGCGACCTGCGAGCTGCCCGGCAAGCGGGTCTGGCGACGGCGTTCATTGCCCGCCCCACAGAACACGGCCCCGGCCAGGTGAAGGACCTGGTCCCGGAAGGCGACTGGGACCTTGTGGCGTCAAGCATCCCTGAACTGGCGAACCTGCTCGGGGCCTGAACCCTCTTGCCAGGGTGGCCCGACCCAGCCTTACTTCGGCGCGGTGATTCCCAGGCGGGCCATCCGGCGGTAAATGGTGGCCCTGCTCATTCCCAGTTCATGGGCGGCCGCCGCCACCGTGATGCCCGGCCGCGAAAGGCACCGGACGATCTCGTCCCTCTCGACGGCCTCGATCCGGGTCAGGTGTGGCCCGGCGCGTCCCACGAGATGGGAGGGCAGATGCCGCACATCGACGGTTTCCGTACGCATGGCCGCGTCATTGACCATGGTGAAAAGTTCATCCGCATTGCCTGGCCACCCATAGCCAGTCAGCGCGTGTTCGGCGGCAGCGGTGAAATCCACTTCACGCATACGCGTTTGGCGTGCGGCGTACCGTGCCAGGGGCATCACGTCAGCGGGGCGTTCACGCAGGGCAGGCACCGGCACCACGGTTTCCACCATGGCGGCCAATGGCTGCGGGACGGCGCCCAGGTCCTCCGCGGTCATGGCCCAGGTGATCGCGGGTGCACTCTCAGCCGGTACGGGCAGCGCCTGAACAGCGGCGGCAGCCCGGGCGCTCAACTCCTGCGCCGCCCAGGCAGGCAGGAGGTCGACGTTTTCCACGATCACGGCGGTATCGGGCTTGGACAGCTCGGGGGTCCAGAGCGACAGCCACGCCTCCACGTCCTCGGGTTCCGGAGCTGCTGCACACAGGATGCGGCTCCCGGGGCGCGCCTGGCGGATCGCTTGCCCCAGCAAGGTGGCGCGCCCGGATCCTGGTTCTCCGACGGCGGCAACCACCCTGTCTGCCCGAAGGGCCAAGACCGCACGGTCCAGTGCCTCCGTCCAGTCCGGGGACATGGCGCGCAGTGTTCCCGCGCCCGGCTCGACCCGGCCCCGCTGCACCCGGAAGACACCGCCCTTGGGTCCCGCTTTCGGCCTGTGGCCACCCGACTTGGCGAGCATGAGGGCAGCGGTGTTGCTCGCTGCCGACTGGGCCAGAGCCAGGAGCAACTCCGGCGAAGACCTGGACCAGGTGGTGATGTTCACGCTGCCCTCGAGGCGTCCGCTGAGGGGATCGATCACCGGCACGGCAGCGCAGGTGTACGTCCGGAGGCTTGCGCTGTAGTGTTCCTCGGCACGAACCAGGCTGGGCGTCCGGTCCGCCAGCGCCATGCCCAACCCGCTGGTTCCCGCCTCCCGCTCGGAAAAGGCAAAACCGGGAGCCAGATGGACCTTGTCCAGTGCCCGCAACAGTGACGTGTCGCCACTGAAGCGGTTGAGGACCAGCCCGTCGGCGTCGGTGAGCATCAGGCTTAGCGGCTCGTTGGCCAGCGTCTGGTGCAGCCCCGTGAGCACCTCCTGGCCGCACTGGTAAAACAGCGAGTCTCCGGCCGCAGACCCGGCCCAGACGGGGTCGATCACCTCGGCCGAGACGCCGTATTCCTCACTGCGCTGCCATGAGGCAAGCAGGCGCCTTGAGACAGTAGCCATCATGCCTCCCGGCCCGCTGGCCTGTGGCCGCGGGACGGGAACGTTCTGCTCCGGCACCATTGCCGCCCTCCTTGTTTTGGTCATTCGAGATTACGGGGCGGTGCTTCAAAAGGCGATGCAAACGTGTCTCAAAATGAGACACCGGTCACAGGTTGACAGGTGCCTTTTGGCCATAGCGTCATCTCTGTCGCGACTATGGCAGTCGCGGGGAGGAGAACGATATGTACAGCAAAGACGGCGAGAACTACTTCATCGTCGACGCCCACATCGCATTGTGGGACGCCCGCCCGGAGAACCAGCGGAATATCCAGGGCAAGCAGTTCATCGATTGCTTCTACGACTACCACCGCAACCTCGGTCCGGAGCAGGAGCACTGGCCCTACGAGGAATTCCTTTACCAGGGCGGCGAACGCCTCATGAAGGACCTGTTCGAGGACGGCTACGTGGACCACGCGATCTTCCAGCCGGCCTACCTCGGGGAGTTCTACAAGAACGGCTTCGCGCAGGTGGAGGAGGCGTACGGCCTGGCTGCGGCGCATCCGGACAAGCTCACCTACAACCATTGTTATGACCCGCGCGAAGGCGAGGCCGGCCTGGACCGGCTCCGCGCGGACCACGAGAGGATGAAGTTCAAGGGGGTCAAGCTCTACACCGCCGAATGGCGCGGCGAGTCCCGCGGGTACAAGCTCTCCGATCCCTGGTCCTACCGGTATTTCGAGGAGTGCCGCAAGCTCGGCATCAAGAACATTCACATCCACAAGGGCCCTACCGTCCGCCCGCTGGACCGGGACGCCTTCGACGTCGCCGACGTCGACCACGCCGCCTCCGACTTCAACGACCTGAACTTCGTGGTGGAGCACGTCGGCCTGCCCCGGCTCGAGGATTTTTGCTGGATCGCCACCCAGGAACCCAACGTCCACGGCGGCCTCGCCGTCGCCATTCCCTTCATGCACACCCGGCCGCGGTACTTCGCGCAGATCATGGGCGAGCTCATCTACTGGATCGGGGAGGACCGGATCCAGTTCTCCAGCGACTACGCCATCTGGTCACCCCGGTGGCTGATCGAGCGCTTCGTTGACTTCCAGATCCCCGAAGACATGACCGAATACGCCCCGCTCACCGTGAACCAGAAGAAGAAGATCCTCGGGCTCAACGCGGCGAAGATGTACGACATCCCGGTGCCCGCGGAGCTCCAGCTCCCGGACGCGGACGAGACAAAGACAGGGCCGCGCCAGCCGGAACGGGCGGACCTGGCGGGCGCGGCATGACGGCGGCATTGACGGAGCGCACCGGCCGGCACGTGGCGGTGACGGCAGAGGATGTCCGCCAGGCGCTGGGAGCAGTGCTGGATCCCGAGCTGGACGAGCCGATCACGGATCTGGGCTTCGTCCGTTCCCTCGAGATCACCGGCTCCCTGGCCGGTGCCGTGGTGACCGTGCACCTGCGTCTGCCGACGTCCTTCTGCTCGCCGAACTTCGCCTACCTGATGGCGTCGGACAGCAAGGACGTGATCTGGGCGCTGCCCGGGGTGGCGAAGGTGGTGGTTGAGCTCGATGACCACCACGACTCTGACCTCATCAACGCCGGCCTCGCGGCTGACGCAGGATACCGCGGCACCTTCGGCCACGAAGCGGAGGAAAGCCTGGAGGAGCTGCGGTGGACGTTCCGCCGCAAAGCGCACACCGCCGCGATGGAGCGCTGCCTTACCGAACTGCTGCGGGCCGATCCGGCGCGGGCGGAAGAAAGCGTCGGGACGGTGCTGCTGGGTGACCTGCCGGCCGGCCGGTCCAAGGACGCTTTAGTACGACGGCGGGTGGCGCTTGGACTGCCGACGGAACCTGCCGCCGCCGTCCTCGTTGACCATAACAACATCCCCTACCCGCCGGACAACGTGCCGATGGCGCTAAGGCGGGCGCGTTCCACGCGCATTTCCATTGACGGGAACGCCCATTTCTGCCGCGGCCTGCTGCGGACACGCTACGCCGGCTCGGGCGCCGACCAGACCGACCGGCCGGACGGGGCCGAACCGGCAGACCACCACCACCTTCTTTCCCTCTCAGTCAAGGAGAACAAGCGATGAATACGATGCGGGCCGTCCAGGTGGTCGGCTACCACGAGGGCCTGAAAATGACCGAGGCGCCCATCCCGGAGGTGGCAGGACCGCTGGACGTCGTCGTCAAAATCGGCGGAGCCGGCGTCTGCCGCACCGACCTGCACATCTTGGAGGGCCAGTGGGCGGAAAAGTCCCAGGTTGAGCTGCCCTACACCATCGGGCACGAGAACGCGGGCTGGGTGCACGCCGTCGGCAGTGCCGTGACCAACGTCAAGGAGGGCGACAAGGTGATCCTCCATCCGCTGATCACGTGCGGGCTCTGCCGGGCCTGCCGCTCCGGCGACGACGTGCACTGCGAGAACAGCAGGTTCCCCGGCATCGACACCCACGGCGGATATGCCGAGTACCTGCTCACCTCCGCCCGCTCGGTGGTGAAGATCGACGACTCGCTGGAACCAGCGGACGTCGCGGCCCTGGCCGATGCCGGCCTCACCGCCTACCACGCTGCCGCCAAGGCGGCCAAGCGGCTGACGCCCCGGGACAACTGCGTGGTCATCGGGGCAGGGGGTCTGGGCCACATCGGCATCCAGGTGCTCAAGGCCCTCACCCCGGCCCGGATCATCGTCGTCGACCGCAACCCGGCAGCCCTGGAACTGGCCAAATCCATCGGCGCCGATGAGGGGGTCATCGCGGACGGCACACAGGTGGAGCAGGTGCGGGCACTCACCGACGGCAGGGGCGCCGAGGTGCTCCTCGACTTCGTGGGCGAAGGCGGGGCCACCTCCGAGGGTATTGCGATGCTCCGCGAAGCCGGCGACTACTTCGTGGTGGGATACGGGGAAAACATCACCGTGCCCACGATCGACATCATCTCCTCCGAAATCAACATCATCGGCAACCTGGTGGGTTCCTACAACGACCTTCAGGACCTGATGGCCTTGGCGGCGCGGGGCGCCGTCACCCTTCATACCCAGAAATACGCCCTCGACGACTTCCAACAGGCGGTCAGCGACCTCGACGCCGGCAAGGTCCGCGGCCGCGCCATTCTGGTCCCCTGATGTCCCCCAAGGACGAACTGCAAACCGCAAGGAGAACCGATGATCTTCATCACCGCAAAATTTCCCGTCAAGCCCGAGCACGCCGACAACTGGCCGGAGATCGCCCGCGAGTTCACGGACAAGACCAACGCTGAGGAAGGCTGCCTCTTTTTCGAGTGGGCACGCTCGCTTGAGGACCTCAATACGTACGTCCTGATCGAGGCGTTCCGGGATGACGACGCCGGGGGCGAACACGTGAGGTCGGAGCATTTCAGGAAGGCCACCGCAGAACTGCCGGCCTACTTGGCACGGACCCCGGACATCGTCAACGTCAAGGTGGACGGGTGGTCCAAGCTCGGGGAGATGGCCGTCGAGTAAGGCCCTGCCGCCCGCGGGGCGACACCCTCGCAAAGGGACGACGGCAGATTGAGTCCCCGTGGGTACGCTACTTCTACAACGAGTGAAAACCCCTGAACGAAATGGACGGACACCCATGCACGCCGTGCTCGAATACACCTATGAGGACAACTACCTTCAGACCCGCGAAAAATACCGCTCAGACCACCTCAGGGCGGCGTGGGAAGCAGTGGAACGGGGCGACCTTCTGCTGGGTGGAGCCGTTGGGGAGGGACCCTTCACTGGGTTGCTGATCTTCAGTGGCGAGAACGCCCTCGAGGCTGCACAGGCTTTTGCAGCCGCCGATCCTTACGTCACCGCCGGCGTGGTGACATCGTGGACCGCCCGCCCGTGGACAACGGTCGTGGGAAAAGAGGCGGCCACACCCGTTCGCCCCTGAGCCCACTTGCGGCCTGCGCCAGATGCAACCGCGCCAAGCGTGCCAACATCCCGTCACCGGGCCAGCAGCAACGGATGGAACGACGACGGCGGGAGTACCTGCCGCCGTCGTCCTCCGTCAGCGTGGGCGAACGGCACCCGCTCCCCTGACGCGCGGCCGCCCACAGCCCCTACGGGTGCACCAGCACCTTGACCGCCGTGTCCTTGTGGTTGATCAGGGTGTCGAAGCCCTGCTCCACCAGGTCCTCCAGCGCGATCCGGCCGGTGATGAACGGCTTGAGGTCCACCTTGCCCTCCTGCACCATCTTGATCACGGCGGGGTGGTCCCGGACGTAGGCGATGGTGCCGCGCAGGTCGATCTCCTTGAGCACCAGCTTCTGCATGTCCACTGTGGCAGGCGCACCCCAGATGGACACGTTGACCACCACGGCGCCGGGCCGGACGGCGTCGAGCATGGTGTCCAGCACCGCGTTCACGCCGGCGCATTCGAACGCGACGTCGGCCCCCGTCCCGCCGGTCAGCTCGCGCACCCGCGCCGGGACGTCCTCCTGGCTCGGGTCCAGCACGTGGTCCGCCACGCCGCTGGAGGTGGCCTTCTCCTTGCGTGCCTGGGTGAGTTCGCTGATGATCGTGGTCACCCCCATGCCCTTCAGGACGGCGGCGGTGAGCAGCCCGATCGGCCCGGACCCGCCCACCAGCGCGGTGTCGCCGGCCTTCACGCCGCTGCGCGCCACGGCGTGGTGGGCCACGGACAGCGGCTCGATCAGCGCCGCCTCATCCAGCGGAATGTCCCCGATGGCGTGCACCCACCGCTGGTCCACCACGATCTTCTCGCTCAGCCCTCCCCCGCCGCCGGACAGCCCGATGAAGCCCATCTGCCGGCACAGGTGGTAGCTGCCGGCCTGGCACATGTCGCAGTCGCCGTCCACAAAATAGGGTTCGACGACGACGTTGTCCCCTTTCGCCAGGCCCGTCACCCCTTCGCCGATTTCCGAGACAGTGCCGGAGAATTCGTGCCCCAGGGTCACCGGGGATTCCTCGTGGGACAGCGGATGCGGCTGGCCGGGAGGAGGACAGAAGATGGGCCCTTCCAGGTATTCGTGCAGGTCCGTGCCGCAGATCCCGCACCACGCGACGTCGATCTTCACCGCCCCGGCGCGGAGTTCCGGCTCCGGGATGTCCTCGATCCGGATGTCCTTGCGGGCGTGGAATCGGGCTGCCTTCATGATGGGCTCTCCTTAGCGGGTGTGGTGACTGGGCTGCAGTTCGTACACCGGAGTCTCCAGCCCTTCCATCCGGGCCTTGAGCTGCAGTGCCAGGTAGGAGGAGTAGTGCCGGCTCTGGTGCAGGTTGCCGCCGTGGATCCAGAGGTTGGGGACGTTGGTCGGTTTCCACATGTTGCGCAGCTCCCCCTCCCAGGGGCCAGGGTCTTTTGGCGTGTCTGAACCGTATCCCCAGCATTTTCCTACTTTGTCCGCGATTTCGGGAGAGACCAGGTCCGCCAGCCAGCCGTTCATGGATCCGTAGCCGGTGGCGTAGACGATGAGGTCGGCCTCCAGCTCGGTGCCGTCGTCCATCACCACGGCGTTGCCGGTGATCTTGGAAACCTGCCCGGACTTCAGCTTCACCCGGCCGTCGATGACCAGCTGGGAGGCGCCGACGTCGATGTAGTAGCCGGAGCCGCGCCGCAGGTACTTCAGGAACAGGCCGGATCCGTCCACGCCGAAGTCCAGGTCAAACCCGGCGGCCTCCAGCTGCGAGTAGAACTCGGCGTCCCGCCGGGCCATCTCCTGGTACACGGGCACCTGGGCATCGGGCAGGATCCGGTACGGAAGGGACGCGAACAGCAGGTCCGCCTTCTCCGTGGTGACGCCGTTGGCGAGCGCCTTCTCCGAGTACAGGTCCCCGAGTGCCAGGTCCATCAGCGATTCGCTGCGGGCAATGTGGGTGGAGGACCGCTGCACCATGGTGACGTCGGCGCCGTGCTCCCACAGGTCCGCGCAGATGTCATGCGCCGAGTTGTTGGAGCCGATCACCACCGCCTTCTTCCCGGTCCAGTCCCCGCCGCCGGGGTGCTGGGAGGAGTGCCGCTGCTCCCCCAGGAAGCTCTCGGCACCGTCGAACGCGGGGATGTTCGGGTAGCCGGAGACGCCCAGGGCGAAGACGAGCTGCCTGGGCCGCAACGTCACCGGTTCGCCGTTGCGGAGGACGCTGACCGCCCATTCCTGCGTGCCGTCGTCGTACTCCGCGCCCACGCACTCGGTGCCGGACCAGTAGTTCAGCTCCATGATGCGCGTGTAGTGCTCCAGCCAGTCGCCGATCTTGTCCTTGGCGGCGAAGACGGGCCAGTCGTCCGGGAATTTCATGTAGGGCAGGTGGTCGTACCAGACGGGGTCGTGCAGGTGCAGGGACTTGTAGCGGTTCCGCCAGGAGTCGCCCGGGTTCTGGTTCTTCTCGATCACGATGGTGGGCACGCCGAGCCGCCGCAGCCGGGCCGCGAGGCCGATGCCGCCCTGCCCGCCGCCGATGATCACGCAGTAGGGCTGCTCCTCGTAGCCCAGCCGCGCTTCCTGTTCCTCCTTGAGTTCCTTCCAGGAGCGGCGGCCGCGGACGATCTGGTGCGCCACGCCCTGTTCCCGGCGCGGGCCCTTCTTCTCCTCGAAGCCCTTCAGCTCCTGCATGGTGGTGAGCAGCGTCCAGCACCTGCCGTTCCGCAGCCGGAGGTGGCCGTAGCCGCGGGCGGCGCCTGTTTCGAATGTGATCCAGGCTTCCACTGTCCCGTCGGCGCCGGCGCTGCCGGTGGCGTCCTCGGCGAGCGCCCAGTTGGCGGGCTGGACGTGGTCCAATGTGGCCTCGAGCATGCGGCGGATGTCCGCTTTGCCTTCCAGTGTTTTCAGGTTCCAGGTGAACGCCACGAAGTCGCGCCAGTAGCTTTCGTCCTCGAAGAGGTCCAGCGCGGCGTCCACGTCGCGGCGCTGCAGCGCGCCGTCCAGGCTGGCCAGCCAGGCCTGTGCGGCGGCGGTGGGTGTTTCGGTCATCTCCACTCCTTTGTGTGCGGTCCCTCGGGTGGTCCGGGCTGCCCCCCTCCCGCCGGTGTCCCTGCGGTATGCTGGTGCGGGCGTGAGCTGCATCACTATTGGAACGCGGCGGGGGTAACAAGCGCGTTACACGGGCACTGCCGGCAAGGACGCCGGCGGTGAGGAGGAGACGGTGGACTACGGCCTGAGGTTCTCGGACCCGGCGAAGTACGCGCGCGCCCTGCGTCGGGCGCACGAGCTGGTCATCTCCGGTGTCCCGCGCCCGGAGATCCCCGTGCCGCTGGCTGAGTCGTGGCGCCGGTCGATGGCGCTGGGCATCAGCCCGGACCAGCACAGCCCGCGACACGTGCACGATCCGTCCGAGGTGCTGCAGCTGCGGCGGGAGCACCGGCTGCAGCGCGTGATGCCGGCGCTGCAGGACCTGCTGGCCGACGATTCCAGTTCCGGCCGGCACCTGCTGGTGCTCACCGATGCCGGCGGCGAGATCCTGTGGCGCGTGGGCAGCCGGGAGGCGTTGCGGCGGGCGGACCGGCTGGAGTTTTCCGAAGGTGCGGACTGGTCCGAGGCGGGCATCGGCACCAACGCCATCAGCGAGGCGCTGGTCACCGGCGGCCCGGTGCAGCTGTTCTCCGCCGAGCACCTGGTCCGAACCCACCACGACTGGGCCTGCACCGCGGCGCCTATCACGGACCCTTTGACGGGTGCGCTGCTGGGCGTGCTGGACGTCTCCGGCCCCCTGGACACCATCAGTGCGGACACGCTGCGGATGGTGCGGTGCGCGGTCCGGGTGGCGGAGTCGCTGCTGGGAACGTCCGACGGCGGCGCCTCCGTGGGTGCCTCGTCTTCCGTGCGTACGTCCCGGCAGGGTGCGCGGCGGGCTGTTGCCGCTGTTTCTTCGCTGGAGCTGCTTGGGGACCGGCCTGCCGCGGTGTTTGCCGACGGCAGCCGGGTGCCGCTGACCCTGCGCCGGGCGGAGATCCTGGCGCTGCTGGACTCCCGTTCCCAGGGGTGGAGCGCCGACGAACTGGCGTACGAGCTGCACGGGGATGCGGGTACGCCGCAGGCCATCCGGACCGAGATGTTCCGGGTGCGGTCGCTGCTGGGCGTCGCCGTGGAGTCGAACCCGTATCGGTTGGCTGCAGGTTTGGCCGGATGTTCTGACTCGGGGCGTGTGCTGCGGCTGCTGCGGGAGGGGCTAGTAGCGGAAGCGCTGGATGCGTACTCCGCTCCCCTGCTTAGCCGGTCTGGGGCTCTGGCGGTGCAACTGCTGCGGGACCAGCTGGACCTGGCCGTTGGTTCGGCGGTGCGGGCCAGTGGGGATGCTGGACTGCTCATGCGCTGGCTTGCCACCGATATGGGTTCAGCGGACGCGGAAGGTGTGAAAGCGCTGGGACAGCTGGTGGGACGTGACGATCCCCGGTATTCGGCGTTCCGCGCTTCCTCTGCCCTCGGTGGGTGAGCCTGGCAGAACGCCGTAATTAGCCTGGCAGCAGCCCCGTGACCGCGTTCGCCCACGCGGAACTGGCAGTTTGTCTGGCCAAGGACCCTTATCCCCGGCCCTTGAATCCCGTCGGGGGCCGGGAGTTTTTGGGCAGATACTCGGGTTTGAATCGTTTCCAAGTCGTCGTATCTGCCCAAAAACTCTTAGTGGCAGGTGGGTGGTTTCGCCTGACTCAACCGGCGAGTGCTGGCTCCCCCGCCGGTTGCAGGGTCAGCAGCGTCTCCACCAGGTGCGGCGCGAAGTCATCCTCCAGCGACAGCACGACCCGGCAACGGGCGCCGGGCTGCTCCGGGTAGTCCATGTACAGCCCGCGCATGTCGCAGACGGTCTGCCCGCGGCTGGGCCCGGACGTGGTGTCGACGTCGACATGCACCACCGGCGCAAGGGCGGGCCTAACAGCACCAACAGCAATCGCCGCGGCAAGCGGGTCGTGCATGGCGGAGCAGGCGCGGCCGAACAGGCCCTCGTAGAACCGGAAGTAGTAGCCCAGCATCTCCCCCAGCGCCCGCGGCACGGCTCCGGGCGAAGCAAGAAGCGATTGCCGGTGGTTCTCCTCCAGCACGTTGGTCATGGTCACGTCCAGGGGCACCAGGGTCACGTTCCAGCCGGCGGCCAGCACCAGGGCGGCGGCCTCGGGGTCGTTGGCGATGTTCGCCTCCGCCACGGGCGTGAGGTTCCCCGGGGCCAGGGCCGCGCCGCCCATGATGGTGATTTCCGCAACCAGCTCAGGCAGGGAGGGCTCCAGCCGCAGCGCCTCGGCGATGTTGGTGAGCGGGCCGATCGCCAGGACCCGCAGGGTCCCGGGATGAGAACGAGCGAGCCGCACCAGCATCTCCGCCGCGGTCTCGGACGCAAGCTCAGCATCCGCCGTCGTAAGCTCCACCTCACCGATGCCGTTGGCGCCGTGCACCCACGGCGCTCCCCCGCCGAAAGAGCCGGCGAGGGGGTCGTGCGCGCCGAGGGCGACGGGGATGTGCGCGTGCCCGGCGAGCTCGAGCAGGTCCAGGGTGTTGCGGGCGCCGACGGCGGCACTGACGTTGCCGCTCACGGTACCGATCCCCCGCACGTCCGCCTGCGGGGAGGCGAGCAGGTAGGCCAGGGCGAGGGCGTCGTCGATGCCGGTGTCGCAGTCGAGGTAGAACGGGAAGCTGGTCATGGGTGGTTCTTCTTTCGGTTGGTGCGGAGGGTCTAGTGGGTTTCGCCCTTGGGGGCGGGGACGAAGAGGCTGATGATGAACGCGGCGGCGGTGATGCCCACCGAGATCCAGAGGGCTGTGGCGTAGCCGGCTGCGGTCGCCTGGGCGGCGAACGGGGCAACAATTACGACGCCGAGGCTCGCCCCGATGCCGAAGGAGGCACCGTTGATGCTGGGCAGGGAAGCGGGTGCTTCCTTGGGCGAGAGCAGGACGGAGAGTCCGTTGATGGCGGTGAGGAAGAGGCCGTTGTAGAAGATGCCGAGGGCCGCGACAGCGACCATCACCGCGATCTGGTTGCTCGGGAATGCGGCGGCCGCAGCTGCGGCGCAGGCCAGGCTCAGTGCGGTGCCGGTGCGGAGGACCTTGATCCAGCCGCGGCGGCCGGCGAGCCAGCCGGCGAGCGGCGCGGCGAAGACGCCGATGAGCGCGGCCGGGGTGAGGAACAGCAGGGCGGAGAGTGACGGGCTGAGCCCGAAGCCGGAGCCCTTGTCCTGGCTGAGCAGCACCACGGTGAAGTTCATGATGGCGAAGATGCCGGCGAGGGTCAGGACGGTAGAGGCGATGACGGGCCACACCTGGCGGGAGCGCAGGTGGTGGACGGCGATGAGCGGATGGCTCCGCCGCTTCTCGATCAGCCAGAAGGCGGCGAAGGACGCGATCGTGCCGGCCAGCAGGGCCAGGGTGCCGGGTGCGGTCCACCCGGCGGCCGACCCGCCGGAGACGAAGTACGTGATGAACACCAGGAACACCGAGAGCGAGCCCGCTCCCCACCAGTCCATGGCGCCGCGGACGTGCTGCGGCCGGCCCTTCGGGACGGTCTTGAGGATGCAGCCGGCGGCGACGGCGGTGAGCACCAGGACGACGGCGAAGATGGACCGGAAGCCGAGGGTCTCGGACATCAGCCCGCCGACGTAGCCGTCCACTCCCCCGATGCCGCCGTTGATGGCGGCGATGATGCCGACCGAGGTGCCGAAGACGCGCGGCTGCAGGTTCTCGCTGAGCACGATGTAGGACAGTGCGAAGACGGCACTGGACACGCCCTGCAGGAAGCGGCCGGCGACGAGCAGCGGCAGCGTGGGCGCCGCGATGCAGAGGATGGTTCCGGCGCCCATGATGGCCAGCACCAGCAGGAGGGCCGGGCGGCGGCCGATGAAGTCGCTCCACCTGCCGATCACGGGGCCGGCGATGGCGCCGGCGAGGAAGAACATGGACTGCACGGGGGCTGCGGCGTCGGCGGCCTGGCCGAAGCTGGCGGCGATCTGGGGCAACGCCGGGGTGACCATGCTGGCGTTGAGCTGGAAGGACAGCACGCCGAGCAGCAAGGTGGTGATCAGCAGGGCGGCCGGGCGGCCGGCAAGTTTGTTCACGTCGGTTTCGCTTTCGACGGCGGTGGGCGGCGAGGTGCTGGCCGTGGCTGGGGTGTTCACATCAAACTCCATTGTTCTCTGCAGGAGGTCCTGCCGTTGGGAAATCAGTTGTTATACAACCATGTATGACGAACAAGTACAACCATGCCGTACACTATTTCCTAATTCAGCCACCCCTGGCTCGACCTGATAGGACTTCCTCATGAGCACTCAGCTTCCTGCCGTCACCGTCGTCGGCAGCATCAATCTCGACATGATCGCCACAACGGACCGGCTTCCCACGGCGGGCGAAACCATCGGCGGCGCCGTCCTGTCCGAGCAGCCCGGCGGCAAGGGCGCCAACCAGGCCGCTGCTGCCGCCCGGCTGGGCGGCAGCGCCCGGATGGTCGGCGCCGTCGGCAAGGACGCGCCCGGGCAGCGGATGCTGGACGCTTTGGCAGCTGCCGGCGTCGATACGTCCGATGTTGCTCAGCTTTCGGAGCCGACCGGGACGGCGCTAATCGTGGTGGACCGCGGCGGCGAAAACCAGATCGTGGTGTGCCCGGGGGCGAACGCTGGATTTTCCATGGAGGGCGTAGAGTTCCGGGCGGACGAGGCGGTGCTGTGCCAGCTTGAAGTCGGCCTCGACGTGGTGCTGGAGGCGGCGCGGAAGGCATCCGGGTTCTTCGTGCTGAACGCGGCACCCGCGATGGACCTGCCGGCGGAGCTGCTGGAGCGGTGCGACCTGGTGATCGTCAACGAGACTGAGTACGAGCTGATCCCGGCACTGGCTGATGCGAAGCTCGTGGCCGTGACGTACGGGAAGGACGGCTCGGCGATGTTCGAGCGTGGGCGGCGGGTGGCCGAGGCGCCTGCTGCTGCCGTGACCGTGGCGAACACGATCGGAGCGGGCGACGCGTTCTGCGCTGCCCTAGTTCTGGCGCTGCGGAGCGGGCTGGATTACACGCAGGCTCTCGCCGTGGCGAATGCCGTGGGTGCGGATGCAGTCGGCGATCCGTCGTCGCAGCCGGATCTGGCACAGCTGGGCCACTATGTCGAGCGGACTACAGCCGCCTCGGGCGCTTCTTCGTGAGCCTTTCCTTCCGGCGCGCGTTGCCGGCCGACTTTGCAGAGGTCCGGCGCATCACCCGCGACGCCTACCTTCGGGCCGGGCACTTTGCCGCCGACCACCCGTACATGGGCGTGCTGGAGGACGTGGAGCACCGCGCCGAGCACGCGGAGGTGTGGGTCGCCGAGGCCGCCGGGAAGGTGGTGGCGGCGGTGACGCTGACGTTCGCCGGCCAGCCGTACAGCGAGATCGCGCGGGACGGGGAGCTGGAGTTCCGGATGCTCGCCGTGGACCCGGCACGCCAGGGCGGTGGCGTTGGGCGTGCCCTTGTCCGGCGGCTCATCGAACACGCGGAGTCGTTGCCGAATATCAAGGCGATCAGCATAACGAGCGCAACATTCATGGAACGGGCGCATGCTCTTTACGAATCCCTGGGCTTCCGGAGGGTCCCGGCCCGCGACTGGTACGTGCCGGATGAGGATGTGCTGCTGTGGGTGTTCCGGTTGGAGTTGGCTGTGGTCGAGCTCGTCGAAACGGCGCCCGACTCGGCCGGTGGTTGATCCTGCCGAACCCCAAAGAGCAGGGGCATTGCCCGCAACAACGGCGGCGCCAAGGCTGTGGGCGCGCACTCGGAGGCGTCACTGCGGCAGCATTCTCTCGGGCTCATGCGGCGTGGGCGGGGCGCTGCAGGCATCTATCCTGAAAACACAAATTCCACCGTGATCTCGGGATCCACGTTAGCGATGAGCCCGGAGTAGAAGACCTTCGCCTGTTCCTTCAGCGCTACTTCGTTTTGCGAGATGTACTTCTGCTTGTTCTCGTCACTGAGGATGTTGTTGACCATGCGAGTTTCAACTGCTGGCGTTGCCAGCCAGCCAAGCGCGTTGTTGCTCTCGAGGGGGTCCTCGAACGTGGGCTTGTCGAAGCCGATGCCAATGAATGGAGGAATGGTCAACCGAAAGGACTTTGGACCGGTGGGTTCGATCTTTACCTGTGACCCATCGATGCCTAATTTTGCGTCGAACTGATACTGAATCAGGGTCGTTTTCTCGCTCGCGGGTATGGCCATACCGAGAACCTCTCCATTGCTTTCGTGCCTCGAGATACCCTCGATGTGAAGGCTGAGCAGCGCGACCTCTTGCAAGCGAGTAACAGACTGAACCACCTGCGAATCACGTTCGTGCGAGCTGCTGGTGAATAGCGATCTGAGTGCGAGCGCGTTGAGTCCGCCGGTTGCAAATGCGACGCCCGTTCCTGCAGCAGCTAGCACGACGACCAGCAGGACAAGCCAAAGCAGAACGCGGACTTTGAAAAATTTCATTATTGCTTTCAAAAACTTCATGATCGTTGGGACTCCATTTTTGTTCGTCCTCGAGACCCTCTCGGAATTCCACAGTATGGAAACGGCCGCAGCCGATCGCCGAGTCAGGTTTCCTCAGACCATATACAAGAGCAAGAACTGGCCGATTAGACGCGCCACCCGCCCTGGGCATGAGGCTGCGAGCCGTGCGTTCCAACCTCGGTGAACAGTACGCCTAGCTAAGTGGTGAGGGCTGGCGCGCAGCAGCGTCCTGGCTCTCCGCCAGGTCCTCTGCATCTTCCACTAGATCTTCAACCAGCTTCGGTTCAAGGCCATTCTCGGACAAATACTTCATTGCCCTTCCAATTGTCTCAAGCTTCTTCTTCAGCTCTTTCAGTGCCTGAGCGGACTCATCGGAGAACTCGTCCAGCCGCTCATATTCGCGGCGGACTGTTATCTCGTTTGAAGTTAGGATGCTCCACAACGTGTAGTCCGGTTCAAGGTTTTGCCGCTGGCGCAGTATCGCGGCCGCCAAGCGGCGCTGAATCACTGCTTCGACGGTTTCGGCTGAAGTGCCGGGACTGGCAAGGCTAAAGGCGATGCCACCACCACCCGCACCCACCAGCGTTCCCGCAGTTAGAAGTCCACCAATCATTCCTCCAGGACCGAATCCGGCCAGGGCACTCGTGATGACTGCGGCCCCGACTACCCCAGGTGCCGCAGCCAGGGCCAGTCCGCCTGTAGCAACGACTAGTGCAACGGCGCCCGCGCCGAGTGCTCCCCATTTCTTCCAATCAATTACGAGCGCTCCACTGAGCACATCTTGGGCCTCTTTGGCAGCCTCAAAAACGTGAGTACCGTACTGGCTACCCAACCCCATCTCCGAGGTAAGCTCCTGCATTGCGCCGAGCCATTTACCGCGGTCTACATTGATATCAAACGGCCGGATCACATTTTCGGATGCCAGAACTGTCAGTAGCGTTACCGCGTCCTCTTTAGTGAGGTGACGGCTCGGCAGGGGCTCAGGGACGTTCGCATTCGAGTCTGATGCGTCGAAGGCCAGCCTTGCAACTTGAGAGGGCAGCGGCCTCCCCGCTTCCTCATTCCTTTGACGAATTTCATCGACGACTGTGGCCTGCACTTGCCGCAACGCTCCAGCAAATCGAATACCCTGTTCGCCGTCAAGCCGTTCCTTGAGCAGATGGGCATAACGCAGTGCCACCAAGGCAGTCAGTTCAGACGCATCCAGTGGAATATCGAGACCTCGCTCCGCAAGGACGATTTCCTTGGACTTGGATCCGAAGAGCCCAAACCCCACGGCTTCGGCGACGGCATCGTGTGAAAGGTACGTTTCGGCGTCGTCTACACGTTGGTTGAATCCAGTTCCAATTCGGAAGTCAAGCATCCAGTTGTACACCGACGACAGGCCTCTGTGGGCCGCTACTGGGTCCAGCACGTTCCAGAAATTTGCCCACCAAGCCAAGTTGGTGGGAGGCTCCTGCATATTTTCGCGCAGTTTGTCGACATTGAATCTGCCGCTCGCCAGTGGGCTGCCGATGGTGACCATACCGACCACCTCGAGCTCCTTTGGCAACCGCTGAATCAGGTCTGCAGCAATTACTGACCCTAGGCTATGACCAACAATTACTATCCGGCCGGCTGTGGGCAGTTTGCTAAGGATGAGCCGCAGAACCTGTGCTCTGACGTCAGCGTCACCGAGGTACTTTCGGACTTGCGCGAAACCGGGAAGGTTCGCCGCCCCGTTAACCACTAGTTCGGCGCCACCCCAGCCGGTTCCGTGGTCATGTCTTCCTAACCGAAACTCCAGCGCAGCTGTGCGTCGCTCAAAATCCCGGCGATTCTGGCGGACCTTGTCCCTCGCGGGCTGCTTAACGTTGATCTTCGGAAGAGGGAAGGATTCATCACTGTCCCTGAGTGCGTGAGCATATCTGGGTGCAAGTATGCGTTCAGGGTTTATGCCCGGATACCCCAGGCGCGATAACGCCGCCTCAAGGCCAGTCAGCCACGCACGGTCTCTGTTTCCGTCTCCGACACCGTGCAGAAAGAGCAGTGTGGGTTCTTGGGACATGGGAACTCCGATCAAAATTTGAATCAATTTGTTTAGGGTGCGAGCGCCAGCTAGCTAACGGCATCTGCAGGCCCGCTTGCTATGCCTTCTGGGAAAAAATGATTGCCTAAATGCCTTGTTCGCCTAGCTAGCCAGCTGCACGAATGCACCTCGAAGCTCAAGCCTCTTCGTGTCGACGCCATACTGCAGACCTTCATTCAGGCGAGCTGTCACACCTGCCGTCAAACGCTTGCCCCCGAAGGTCCTGATGGTTTCTCGGTGGAGCTCATCCATTGCGATGCCACCGGAGAGCCGCACGATGTCGACCATTGCATTCCGAATTTCGACAACGCTGATGTGCTCAGGCTTCCTCATGATGTCAGCGCTGTTCGGGCGGAACTGCTCCCACATCTCCCGGTCCACTGAGGCGTCCCAGATAAAACCGTCGGCGTCGCAGTAGTGGAGTGATTCGTCCAAAACATCGAGTACGGAATTTGCCCTTTGCGAGTTCACCTTGTTGAGTTCAAAAGCAGCGCAGACGAGCTTGGCGAGCCGCTCCTGGTGGATAGGTCCTTCTGCTGCGATCACATCTTGGATAGCTCCGCGTACGGCTGTTACAGAGCGGCGGGAGTGAAGTGTGTCCAGTACTTCAAGGCCGCCGAAGCGCCGGACAGTCCAAGGCTCGTAGCTGGACTGGGCGGATGCGGTAACAAGCGTGCCTGGCCTGGGGTTCGCTTGAACGGCTTCCAGGAGGGTTCCCTGGCCAAGCGCCGAAGTGTCCTTGCCGGCTACCAGAACGAACTCCTGCTCAGGTGCGGCCGCCACTGCCGCCCGTCGTCCGGAGCGCATCACCGCGGGAGTTCCGCCAGTCAACGCACCCTGAGGTTCAGAAGCAGGAGCTGCCGCCTCGTACGCTTCCTCCAGAGCAGCTTCAAGCTTGTCCAGCACCGCGTTCCGGTCGGCCAGCCAGGCTGGCAGCCAGACCCGCTGCACTGCGGGCCAGCGCATCATGCGGGTAAGAACATCCCCGGGAAGCCCGTCCCGGTCGCCCGCCGTCCGGCGGGAAGCCCACGCGGGGTTGTCCAGAAGGACGGCCATCAACGGGCGATTGGGGTTGTCGGGAACGGCAACGCTGATATCCACTTTGAAGTCGGACAGCCCCACGTCTGTAGCAATGACGAACCCACGGTCACGCAGCGCGTCGGCTATCTCTTCCCGGTGCAGGTCGACGCTGGCAGCGCGGCGCCCGTCGTAGGGCAGAGCAGCGGTCCCCTGCTCGGCCAGATCAAGGTAGGACCGGAGGTGCTTAATGCCAACGGAGCTGGTTTCCTCGGAGCGCAGATCGGCCGGGTTGAAGCTGGAGAACACCATAACTTGCCGGCGTGCACGGGTGATAGCAACGTTGAGGCGCCGTTCCCCACCCGATCGGTTCAAGGGACCAAAGTTCAACGGCAGGTACCCCTTGTCGTTCTTGCTGAAGCCAGTCGAGAACAGGATGACGTCCCGCTCGTCACCTTGAACGTTCTCAAGGTTCTTGACGAACAAACCTTCTGCATCCTCGTCCAGCGCTTTGATAATCCGGGGATCGTCAGTGTCGCGAAGCAGGCCTTCGATGAGTGCCCGCTGCTGCAGGTTGAACGTCACCACACCCACGGACGGGGAACCTGAGGAATCCGAATCGAAGCGCCGGCGGATCTCGGCCACTACGGCAGCGGCCTCCACCGGATTGGTACGAAGGACCTTGGACGGTCCCGAGCGGTGGAACTGGCCGTCCACGCGGACAAAGTTCACGCCGTGCCCGCGTACGCCCGCATTCGCAGCACCGTGGGATGGGCCCGGGAACGAGGAAAGCTTGCTGTCGTAGTACTGCTGGTTACTGAAGGCAATCAGCGATTCGTCCTGGCTCCGGTAGTGCCAGGACAGCCACTGTCGCGGCACCCGCGCTTCCACGCACTCGGAAAGGATCGACTCCATATCCTCCACCACGGAGATCTCGGCCTCCTCGTCACTGCCGGAGTCAGAGGAAATCTCTGCAAAAGACGTGGGCGGCATCTGCTTGCTGTCACCCACCACTACCACTGACGCACCGCGGCCCATGGCGCCGACCGCGTCGGCAACCCGGATCTGTGAGGCTTCATCGAATACCACGATGTCGAACAGACCGGCCTTGGCAGGGAAGAACCGCGCCACCGAATCCGGGCTGACCAGAGTGCAGGGCATGATCCCCGTGATGAGGTCTGCGTAGTGTTCCATCAGTTTTCGGACAGACAACCCACCTCGCTGCCTGGTCAGTTGCCGTTGCAGCTCGCCCATGCGTCCAGAAGTCGACGACGATGAGACCGTGCGGGAGCGCAGGACCCCGGCGGGGAGGTTGGTTTTGAGCAGCTCGCGTACCGCTTCCGCACGCGTGGTGAACCGCTCGATTGTGCGCTCGTGCACGGCGGCATCAAAGTCCCCCAATCCGGTAGCGATGCGCCGTTCAGCCAGCGACCCCTCAGCCAGGCCGCGTTCAAATGCTGCTGCGGCGTCATCAGCGTCCAGCTCGCCGTCGAGGATGGCGCTACGGGCGTCCAGCAGCCCCGCGGCACGCAGCGGTTCGACATGACGGACCAACTCGAGCCACCGGGTCAGCGGCACCGACGCCGCCGCGTCCAGCCGCCGCGCCACGGACGTTTCCCACCATCGGGCCAGGAAGCCGCGCTCACCGGTCCACGCGCGCAGGTCGTCGCTACCGACACCTTGGATCTTCAGGAATTCTTCCCAGGCCTGGGAAAGCTCCCGCAGCCAGCCGACAACGTTCCGGTGGACGTCGGGGGCATCGCTCAGGAAAGAACGGAGCTCACTCTGGAAGCTCGCAACGGCAGGCTCCGGAGACGGCTGTACCGCCTGCGCGGCCCAGCGCAGCCAGGAAATGCGGTGTCGCAGGTCGGCTTGGGCGTCCGGCGTCAGAGGGTTCCATTGCTGGTCCGCGGGCAGGCCCGGCAACGAGCCGCGGGTTGCCCGCAGGCCGGAGACCTCGTGCTGGACGGCCACCAGTTTCTCCAGCAGCGGCACAAGCTCCTTGTGGCGGATCTCAGCTCCGGGAACAAGCACGGAAGACAGTTCGGCGGCCACCGCCAGCAACCGCTTTTTGCGTCCCCAGAACCCGGAAGCTGCGGCCTGCTGTGCGCGGCCGAGGATTTCTGGCAGAGGAAGGTCCATAGCCGCCGGCGCAACTTGCTCAAGGCCTGGATGCTGGACGGAGGCAAAGGCCGTAACCAGCTTCTCCAGCTGTTCAGCATTAACCGACCAACCGGTGGAGCGGACCACATCGAGGGTCCCCAACGGAACGTCTCGGTCCTGCAGCAGAGTGGCGAGCGTTGTGACGTCGGCAGGTGTCTGCGCTGCGTCCAGAACCGACGGCAGTCCTGGCGTTGGCCGCAAGGCATTCAGCGCATCGTTGAGGCGGCTCCCCAGAGCGAGCAGTTGCTGCTCCTGCTGCCCACCGCTGGCGACGGAGGCAAACCGCCATGGGTGGTCAGGACCAGGACGGACGGGGTCGGCGAACTCCGGAAGCTCCCGGAATACCTGCCGGATCGAGTTCAGGGTGGAATCATTCCAGGACGCGACCAGCTCCGGACTGAGCGGCACTGTGGCGGAGTCAGGTTCATAGGTCAGCGCCTTGGTCCGCGCGCTGTACAGGGACAGCTGCGCGCGGTTCTCCTCATGGACGTTGTTGGCGTAGCGGATCAATCCACGCCGGGCTGAGGCAAGGTCGGCGGAGGCGGTCTCCAGCTGCTGCTGATTCGCGGACAGCCGCAGCTCCAGTGCCTGTTTGATCTGAGCCCTGACCACCGCCGGCTTGCTGCCCTTGTCATGCAGGTCAAGGGAGAACGGCCCCATTCCGACGTCGTCGAGCCGCCTCTGAACAACATCGAGTGCTGCGCGCTTCTCCGCGACAAACAAGACCCGTTTGCCGTCAACAATGGCGCGGGTCAAGAGGTTGGTAATGGTCTGTGACTTTCCGGTGCCCGGAGGACCTTCCAGGACGAAGGTCTGACCGGCGACTGCAGACGCGACTGCCTCCAGCTGGGACGAGTCCGCTGGTATTGGACACTGCGCCGCAAGGGCGTCCAGGTCGACGTCGGGCGTGACGGGAACGCCATCAGAATAGAGTTCTGTGGGGGTGCTGATCAGGTGATTGACCAGGCTGTTGGCTGTGAATTCCTTCCAGTTC
Organism: Arthrobacter sp. NPDC057388; assembly: GCF_042668165.1. Classification (NCBI taxonomy): domain Bacteria; kingdom Bacillati; phylum Actinomycetota; class Actinomycetes; order Micrococcales; family Micrococcaceae; genus Arthrobacter; species Arthrobacter sp. NPDC057388. The sequence continues at coordinate 111,044 of NZ_JBHVBL010000002.1, read as the reverse complement.
TCGTCAAGGTCCTTCCACAGGCGGAATTTGGCGAACTGCAACATGGACAGGTCCACGGTGTTTTCCACGCGGAAAGCCAGGCCCTTGGCCGAAACGGCGGCCCGCACAGCCGCGAACGCGGCGTCCAGATCGATTCCGGATCCGTCTTCCTCCGGCTCGGCGAGGCCCGGAATGCGCAGGTCATGGGACTGCGCCAGCTTCTCGAGGAGGCAATAGTTTGGCGTGGACTGGCCGGTCCCATCGAGAGTGACCCGGTACAGACCGTTTTTTCCTGCGGAAGTGAGTTTGACCGGGACCAGAACCAGCGGGGACCGAAGCGCCCGGCCGTCCAGCTCCCACATCAGGCTGCCGATGGCCAGGTAGAGGTTGTTGGCTCCGGTTTCCTCCAGCTGGGTCTTAGCTTTGTAGGCGAGCCCGCGCATCTTGGCGTTGTAACCGTCTTCGCTGACCTCGGCGAACACGGACTTTTTGGAGCTAAGCAGGTCCGCGAGTTCGTCCTGGGGAAGGTCCTTGCCGAAGCGGATGCCGCGCTCCTGGTGGATGGCACTGATCTGGTTTGACGGAAGCAGGCTGACGGGCGTGCCCTTGCTGATGAGGTCCTCGAAGGCGCCCATCCAAGCGGTAGGCACGGCAAGGGGGAACCGCGCGGTATCAGTGAAGTTGATGAGCCTGTTTCGCAGGCTCAGGTCCAGCAGGGCGTTCTTCCATTGGAGCACCCGGGGTGGAACATCGGTTGTGGTCCTGGCCGTTCCTCCGCTAGAAGCTGCCTTCTCTGGCAGCGCCGGCGCAGTCTTGGTTTCCGGAACGTAGTTGACCACGGTGTAGGTTCCGGCGTCGGACACGGTGCGGGCAGGCAGCGGGTAGATGCCATCGAGGCGGGCGCGCCTAATATCAGTGACCGCGTTGATCTCGTCATTACCGCTTTCCACATAACGGTTCAGCGGCCTACTGCGGAGAGCGGCCGCCGAGATCGGCTGACTGCCGGTAAGGAGCGTGGTTTCCACGAGACCGATGAAGCCCCGCTGTACAAGGCTGACCAGCTCGGGAACGTCGTCGGATGCTGCAGTGCTGAGGCTGCCTTCCTCGCGCCAATAGCCGAGGAAGGCGTGGCCGTCCACCAGCCAGAGCAGAGGCCTGATGCCACAGAATTCTAATGCGGCGGCCAGGACCAGCGTGGTGTCGAGGCACGTGCCCAGACGGTCTTCAAGGACCTGCCCCGGCGTGCGGACCTGCTGGCCTTCAAGTCCCCAGCTGGCGGGCGGCATGCTGTAACGGATGTCACGGGCGCTCATGGCCTGGGCGATGGCGAACACGATCTGGTCAACCCGGTCCCCGTCTTCCAGGTACCCGTCAAAGCTACCGCTGCCCGTTGTTTGGACGAGGACGTCGGCGGCCTCGGACATGAGCTTGGCGATGCTGGGGTGATGAGGTTGTACGTACGCGGCCAGGAACTCGTAGGAAACGAGCCCCCGTCCGGCAATCCACAACTGGGCGGGCAGGAGCGTCAGGTCCTTCTCTGCACGGCCGAGCTCCACCCCGGTACCATCGGTGCCCGGTGGTTGGACGGTTACCAGCACTTTCCCCGTCTGACGGTCCGCGAGTTCATACATGGTGGCAGCCTCAACTGGGACGTTGAGGTCATCGAGCGTGAGGGTCTGGCCCGCGGCCAGGTCCACGTACTGCTGGAAGTCGCCGGAGATCCGGCCCGACTGCGCGAAGGCCTCCACATGGACCACGGCACCACGAATTTCCGCGCCAGTGTTGGTGATCTTGACCTGCCGGACGAAGCGGAAACCGTTATGTGCCATCGCGTAGCTCAGTGCATCTGCAGTATTCACCTCGACCACAACGTGAGGAACGGACGCCGCCGGTTCAAGGAGTGCGGGTTCACCCGAAGAACCTGCCTCCGGCAGCTCGGGCTGCGCGACGGCGGCGGGCAGAGCCTGCTTGTCTTGTTCCGGTTGCTCCCGGTTCGGAGAAGACCGGTTCTGGTACTCGGTCAGAAGCGCAGCCAACTCGCTGTAAGTGCCGGTCAAGCCGATAATCTTGGCCAGTCGTCCTGCGGTGTCCAAGGCACGGAAGGTATCGGGGTCGTCGAAGGACTCGTTGTGTGCCCAAAGGTTGCGTGCCTGGCGCAGCTCCGAGGTGTGGTTGCGCGCATCGTGCGGGAGGTTGAAGGGGTATCCAAGTGACCCCATGGCTTCAGTCATAATGCGCAGCTGCAGATGGAGATCGGTGGGCGCGTACGTTTGCGCAGCGCGTCCGGCGTTCTCGTCCTTGTGCTGAATGATCTTGGTCCAGGCCACACCGGGGGCTACCTCACCGAGCACTCCTGCGATGTACGGCTCGAGGCCAACCGCCAAGGCCTCAAGCGCCCGGCCCACGTACTCGCGGTTGGACAGACTCATCAAATTCCCCCATCTACGGCACCGCCATCAGTACCGTCATTCAATCAATGCCTCTCATCATGGCATCTAGCCCTGACATTCCTGCCCGTCTGCTGTTGCTGGCGCCGCTCAGCGGTCAGCAAGCCCTTTAGGTTACGGACGGAACCCATGCACTTCCGGTTTATCGTGCGATCCGGCCGTCAAGTTCTTCATCGATCCTTCGATTACGTGCGGAGATGAAAGCATTGCTGAGCCGCAAGTACTCAAGGTACTCGTCACGGTTCTTCGGAACGGCTGGTGTCCTGAAGTCGGCGAAGGGGTGGAAGAAGCGGATGGTCTTGCCGTCATCCTCCACGAGGTCTTCCAGTAAAAAGAACTTGACGTACCCGGCGAAATCCCCGAACAATGCGAAGAATTCCGCGTACCGTAGCAGGACATCTCCAAGGGGGCTCGGCTCACCAAGATAGTGGCGGCGGATACACTCCAGTGTCAGGTCGAAGCGATCGGCAATCCTGGGATGGAGTCCGCGTGCGCCATTGATCGTCGGCTTTCCGCCGATCATGTTGCCCGGGAATACGAGAATGCTTCCCGGCGTGTAGCCAAGGTACTCGGGCAGGTCACTTTCCGGGATGTCGCGTATGACGCGCCAAGCCTTTTTCCGCAGCCTGGTGGTGATCGCGTCACTGGAGAGGAAGAAGACACCGGACGAGGAGCGGTGCACGAGGTATGCGCGGGGTTCCATTGTCAGGTCGAAGTGCGAGCCGGTAGGCAACTCCTTGCTCCACAGCAACTGGTGGTACTTCCGCAGGGCGGGGCTGAAGGAGTCCGGGTCCTTGCCGGCCGGAGTATCGGAGTGGAAGTCGAAGATCATCGGTGTCCCCATGCTCGATGCGTATGTCTTGGTGCGTAAATCGTCCCATGTGATCCCATGGGCAAAGCCTGTCTTGATCCAATGCTGCTGTGTTCCTGCGCCAATACTGAGAAGAATTCATTGAGTGCTGTAACACAGGGATTGGGGCTTTTGGTGCGGCTACAAGTGTCCCACCACCGGCTTCCTGGGCTCTTTCGCCGTCGTCCTGATCATTGCCGCCGCGTCATAAACCGCCGGGACTTTTGGGCCGGGGACCAGGGACTCCGCTTCACCTGGCAGCAGCGCCGCGAGGGGATGGTCCGCGCCGGCGTCCCGTGCAAGCTGGAATCCGGACTTGGGCGCCGCTGCCGACGCCGACGCGGGTCAGGCGCGATCTAGGCAGCCGCAGAAGCGGCCCGATCACCATTAAATTCCCGAGCATCAACCAAACTCGAGGCAGATTCCCACGAGGGAGGTCCGCGTCTGATGTCGATGGATGACCTAGTCTATCGGGGGCTGAAATCTGGGCTTGCTTGGCTGAAAGAGGTCGGGGCCCAGCGAGTTCTAGTTCGAGGTCAACTAACGAGGCTGGACGTCGAAGAGTTGGAAGCGCTCGACGCCGACGTCCGTCAGCTCCCGCCCGAATATTCCGGCGGCAATCTCTTCAACCGTGTACGGGTCTACCACAAGGGTCGATGGGAGGCCCTCGTCATCCGTGGAGAGGACCAGGAAAGGAGCAATGCAACCGCCCGCCATCGATTCACTGCGGACGGAGGGATGCGTCACCTCGCGGAGGCTCGAGAGGACCTGGTTGAGCAGTGGGAGGACGGTCTGCCCTTCAGCGGCACAAGTTCGTTTGCGCCCAAGGATGTCGTGAAGGTGCTCGGGTGCGATCGTATCGTGACATGTGATCTGGTCATCGTCGACGGGGCCCATGGCGTCCACCACAATCTTCTCGCTCAGCCCTCCCCGCCGCCGGACAGCCCGATGAAGCCCACCTGCAGCGCTGCGCCGGCGGACCGGCTGGAGTTCTCCGAGGGGGCTGACTGGTGCGCGGCGGGGATTGGCGCCAACGCCATCAGCGAGGCGCTGGTCACAAGCGGGCCGGTGCAGCTGTTCGCCGCAGAGCACCTGGTCCGCACCCACCACGACTGGGCCCGCTCGGCGGCCCCCATCACGTATCCGGCCACCGGCCAACTGTGCTCGGCGTGCTGGACGTTTCAGGACCGCTGGACACCATCAGCGCGGACACACTGCGGATGGTGCGGTGCCGCGGTCCGGGTGGCGGAGTCACTGCTCGGAATGTCCGACGGCGGCGCCTCCCTGGGTGCTTCTTCTCCCGTGCGTGCGTCCCGGGTGCCGGTTCGCCGGCCGCCGCTGCGTTGGACCTGACGGAAAAACCTGAACCCGTTGTGCGCTATCGCGTAGCTGAGCGCCCCAGCCGCGGTTATTTGACGCCGACCTTGTTTTGGGTCGGCGGCTGTTCATTAACCTCGTCGTCACCCGGCTCTTCAACGAGTTCTTTCGTTTCGCCGGGCTCTATGTCCCCGGTATCGGCGATTTCACGTCGCCTGTAATACGCGCCCAGGATTCTTCCAGCAGGACGGACAGCGTGAGGGAGGCCTCTTCCTGCTTGAGGTGTTTTGCCAGCCTGCCGGCGATGTCCAAGGCCCGGTAAGTGTCGTCATCAAAGACTTCATTGTGCGCCAACAGGTTGCGTGTGTTCCGGAGCTCCGAGGTGTAGCGTCGGGCCGCATGGGCAAGGTTGAACGGATAGCCCAGGGATCCAAGTGCTCCGTCATGGCGCGCAGCTGCACGTCAAGGTCTGGGGCTGATTAACTTTGCGCCGCTCTTCCGCCCGCGGCATCCTTGTGTTCGAGGAGCTTTGGCTACAAGATGCTTGGTGCCAGGTCTGTCAGGGCTGTGGAATATGGGGACCTAGGCCCGACGCCAGAGCTTCGAGCGCACGACCGACATACTCACGATTGGAAAACCCCATTGCCCCCCATCATCGGCCCGGGGCCGACGATCAACTCGGCTCAGTGTAATGCCCCACGGAATATCTCCGAACCCGCACGACCAGGCGGATGCCACGCCATAATCGAGTCCAAGGCAACTGCGGACTCACAGAGGAATCCAGGTGAACGTGTACTCAGCGATCGCGGCCTATGAACCCTTAGCCGATGGAGCGTGATGGTCAGCGAGCGCCCGACGCCTTTGTTCGACAACGCAACGGATCTCCTCAGCAATCAAGAAGGGGTCCTCGTGCGTCCAAAAGCGCAATGCCACCCAATTCTGCAGTCTGAGAAGTTCCGTGGTCTCATGGTCACGGGCACGGTTAGCGGCGAGCTTGTCGCGCCAGAAATCCGCGTGCGAGGCCGGAGCCCTATAGTGTTCAGGACATCCGTGCCAGAAGCAGCCATCTACGAAAACGGCGACTTTGACTCGGGGGAACACTAGGTCCGCACTGCGACGCAGGTTCTGCAGGGGTCGGTGGGCAACTCTGTATCTAAGGCCCAGCCGGTGGACAGCGCGCCGAACCGCCAACTCCGGCCTCGTATCTCTGGAGCGATTGCCTTGCATTATCGTCCGTGCCGCCGCGCTGGACGCCCAGCCAACGTCCTCCATATCATCAGCCTACGCCGGGGCATCTCGCCTCGCGAACGTCTGCACTGCCAGAACACTCCAAGCGATCACTTATGGCTAAGCTCCAGGGCGTCCGTCGGCCGGCATCCAACACGGGTGGTGCGGACCAGTCGCTGGTCGCGGAGACGGGTCTGCCTCTGCGTCATCTGCCTACGCCCCGGGCGGACTTTGATCATTATGTGTCGTTATACGAAGTACCTGCAGTCATTACTAGCAGTTATGTTAGCGGTACAACGGCGCAGTCCAAAATGGATCGAACTCTTTGCTGTTCAGAACCCCGGAGACAGCCGCCCAGGACTTCTGCAATTCATGAGCCCACTCCGGTTCGATGTCGATCGCGTGAGCGAACAAACCGTCCACATGAGAGATGTAGTCTTGCAATGAAGTGAATCCCTTTGAAACGGAGTAATTCGGACCAAAGCTGGAGGACCCGTAGACATGCCATTCTAGGTCCTTTTTGAAATTTCCCCTCAAACGTGGCCGGTCAGTGTCAACGAGCAGGCCCAGCACCATTAGCCGCGACCCAGGAGGGCTAATGCGAATCTTGTCTTCGTTCATCTGGAAATGATTTCTAACGATCTCAGCGCGGGCGGATCGTATGATCGCATGGGCCTCGGTTCTGGAGAACATTCCGCTGGAGGAAAACGTCAGGTCGTCCGAGTACCTGGTGTATTTCAGGTTGTAACGCGCGCCCAATCGCGAAAGCGAACGATCCAAGTTCGACGCCGCCAGGTTTGCGAGCATGCCACTCGTAGGCGCACCCTGCGGCAGGTAACCCAATGCCAAGGATGCTGTTCGTCCGATCCTTGGGCTCCTCGTGCAGAGTCGAGCCAACTGTCGCGAGGTCTCTTCATCGCAGCCGGTCTTCCTGAAAATCTTGGCGACTCTCCCCACATCAATGGAGTGGAAGAAATCGCGCAAATCTAGTTTTAGTACCCAGCGAGCCCCGACGTGAACCCGGGCGCAGTCTTTGACGGAAACGCTCTTACGATAGGCAAAACTCGGTGGCTCGGCTGTTGAACCGCGAAGCATGTTGGATAAGATCCAACGTTGAGCTTTTGCAAGGTCCGGGAGGGGGGACGCAATAATCCTTGTGGAACCCTTTTTGGCCTTTGCGAGCGTGAACTCGTTGTAAGCCTCGACTCGACGCTCAGCTACGTCCCGAAGAAAAGCGGAGCTGACCCCTGCTTCTGAGGCGACATACTCAAGACTGGGAACAGGGCGCTTATTTATGTACATGATCACGGTCACTCACCTAGGAGCCCTACGAGTAGAGAGTGAGGGCATGCTGATTTTGCGAACAGGACCGTCAATATCTACAACATCGGAACGAAGCTGCACATAACACCTAACTCAAAGCCACCTCAATTGGGTGACCCAGCGTTTCGCGAGACGCTAGTCGGGCTTCGCTGGCCATTCCGGACTAGCCAGCGGGCCCATGCTAGATACTGACAGTCCTGCTCTCAGCGCAAAGTATCCAACAAGACAGTGCAGGGTCAAGTTGGGCATACTTGTCCGATGAAATTGGTTTTGCAGTTGACGTCAGCGGCCGCACGCCGTCGGCGACTAAGTGGAGGAGGGCGGCTGAGACGTACTGACCGTCGTTCTTGGTCAGCTCGGGTATCCTCAACTCAGCGGGGACGACCGTTCAGACCGTCCGCAGCAGCCTAGCACGTCGACCCAGACAGGGTCGCTCGTCCGCTTCCGGCGGTAGTCGCGTTTGGATCCGATAACCGACTACGCTGTTGATTCGCCGGACGCCGAAGACGCACTTTCTCCGGGGAGTCAACCAGGGATTGAAGTTATGGATCGCAACGCAGTAATTCTTAGCCTATTCGCAGGCATCGGTGGGTTTGAACAAGCCTTTCAAAAAGCGGGATTCACGGGGGACGTATTGGCCTATGAGACGTGGTCCTCAGCACAAGAGGTCATCAAGATGCGCTTCCCTTCGGCAACCCTTTTTGCTGACGTACAGGACCTTCCGCCCAACCTTCACAACGCTGACATTCTCACGGCCGGCTTTCCCTGCACGGATCTTTCACCTGCCGGCCGACAAGCAGGCATCGCGGGAGCAGCTTCCGGACTGATTATCGGTGTTCTCAGCGCAATCCAAAAACAGAAGCCCGAATGGATCCTTCTTGAAAATGTACCGAATATGTTGCGGCTCAAGGGCGGCGAGGCGATGGCCATCATCGGAAGCATGCTCAGCGAGGTGGGATACCGTTGGTGCTATCGCACGCTCGATGCCCAGCATTTTGGTGTCGCCCAACGGCGAAAACGAGTCTTCCTCCTCGCCAGCCGCCACCAGGATCCGGAGCGAGTGCTTTTTCGGGACTATGCCAATGCTGCCGGCAGCAAACATACCGCCACGGATCGAAGACAGACAGCTCATGGCTTTTACTGGACTGAGGGGAACCGCGGCGTCGGTTGGGGCAACGGCGTGGTGCCAACTATCAAGGGATCGACGACGGCGGGAATCCCCTCTGCCCCGGCTGTCTGGCTTCCCAAGAAACCCGTCGAGTTGAGGTTCCGGACGCCCTCCATCGAAGCTCTGGAGACCCTGCAGGGGTTCCGTCCGGGTTGGACGAGCGCCGCACCGGCCCGGGACCGTTGGAAACTCGTCGGCAATGCAGTGGCCGTTCCGGCGGTGCAGTGGATTGCTGAGGGGCTCAGAGCGTATGACCATTTGAGTAGCGTCGAGCTGCCGGGGGAACTTGATGTGAAGCACGGATGGGGTACTGCGGGAGTATCCGTAGGCAAACATGTACGGCGAGCAAGAGTCTCGGAAGCCCCACTCACCGGTCCCCTGCGCCGCGCCTTTACCCTGCAAAGGGTTCTTGAGGAAAGGGGATCACATGCCCTTTCTACCAAGGCAACCAGGGGCTTCGCCTCACGGCTGCAGCGAAGTAGCCTCCGTTACCAGGACTCCTTTATGAGGGACCTCAACGCCTATGCATCTTTGTGAGACCAGTCATGTATAAATGGTGGGAGCATCAACAAAATCTCTAATGGGGGAGCATATATGATGGTCGCGCCCGCGGCTTCGGTGGTTCACGACGAACTACCAGAGGTAGGCCAGCTGGTCTCGGTTCGAGGCTCAAAATGGATCGTTACCGGCGTGGCCGCGCAAGCTCTCCAACGGTCAAGCGCAGATGATGGGAAAGCCGAGCTCCAGCACGCGGTGTCACTCCAGTCCATCGAGGAGGAGCACTACGGCCGCGAGATGACTGCCATCTGGCAACTGGAACCGGGACGCGGCGTCATTCTCGACCAGGGTCTCCCCCTAGTAGTAGCCCCAGAGCATTTCGACGATCCGACCACGTTCGCGGCGTACGTCGACGCACTCCGCTGGGGTGCTCTAACTTCGGCGGATACCGGGACGCTGCAAGCCCCATTCCGAAGCAGCGCGACCATCGAGGCGTACCAGCTTGAGCCGCTCCGCCGGGCGCTGGAAGCACCCCGAGCAAACCTCCTCCTGGCCGACGACGTCGGCCTGGGTAAGACCGTCGAAGCCGGACTAGTGGTGCAGGAGCTGCTTCTCCGTCACCGCGCCCGATCGGTCATCATCGTGTGCCCGGCCGGCCTGGTAATCAAGTGGCAGGAGGAGATGCGAGACAAATTCGGCCTGGGCTTCGAAGTCGTAAACTCCAACACCATGCGCGACTTCCGCCGACAGTTCGGAGTGCACGCGAATCCGTTTGTTCTGTTCCCCAGGGTGATCGTCTCCATGTCGTGGCTGCCGTCACCGCGAGCCGAGCGCCTCCTCCGGGACGTTTATGCCCGGGCCGACGACAAGCGGGTTGCCGATCGGTACGCCTTCGATGTCGTAATCGTCGACGAAGCCCACCATGTTGCCCCGGCTACGCCCTCGCGAGGCGGCAATGACACGAGCCGCTATGCCGTCGATAGCCAGCGCACGGTAGCAGTTCGTGAACTCGCCAGGCGCTGCGAGCACCGGCTTTTCCTTAGCGCCACCCCGCACAACGGTTACACCGAATCATTTACGGCCCTTATGGAGATGGTTGACCCGCAGCGTTTCGCCCGTGGTGCCGATCTCGATGGCAAGGCGCTGCGCGAAGTGGCTGTACGCAGGCTGAAGAAAGACCTTCCTGGCGAGGGTTTTAAGCTGCGCGAAGTGCACGCAATGCTGTTCCAGCCCTCGAAGGACGAATCTGAGGCCTATGACCGGCTGATCGCGTTCACCAAACGGCGTAACGCGGCCGTAAAAGCCGAGAAGGGCAAGCGAGCCGCCGACCTCGCGACTCTTATCCTTAAGAAGCGGTTCTTCTCGTCGCCGACAGCATTCGCCTCGACCGCCGAAACGTATCTCGCCACCCGTTTGCGTGGAGATGACGACATCGACTTGCCCGACTACGACGAGGTGCTCGGCGACGAAGCCTCGGATGTAGAAGAAGGGCGCCTGGAGCAGCCTGAGCTTGAAGCACTCCGCTCGGCGCAGCGCGCACAAGTTCCTCTGACTCCAGAAGACATTACTGACCTCGAATGGCTCATCGGTTGGGGTCGTCGCTATGCCTCGTTGCCTGACACAAAGCTCAAGGCGCTCATCGGCCTGATCCGCGGTCAGCTGCTCACCCCGGACGGGGTCTGGTTGAACGAACGCCTTGTCATCTTTACTGAGTATGTCTCCACGCTCAACTGGATTCGGGATATCCTCAATGCCTTTGATCTCGGTGGCGACCGACTCGCGGTCATTGAGGGCTCAACCGACGCTGAAGAGCGCGAACTCATTCGGGTGCGCTTTACCGAAAATCCTTCCAAGGACCCCGTTCGGATCCTAGTCGCGACTGACGCCGCAGGTGAGGGAATCGACCTGCAATCCCACTGCCACCGTCTGGTCTGCTTTGACATCCCGTTCAACCCCAACCGCCTTGAGCAGCGCATCGGCCGCATCGACCGCTATGGTCAAAACGAGCGCCCGCAGATCTACCACCCGGATCCGGCAGACAAGTCGGCTACTGCCTCGAACTATGCCAGGGACACAGACTACCTTGCCCGGGTGGCACGCAAGATCTCACGGGTACAGGAAGACCTTGGGTCAGCCGGGGACATCATTGATCCGGATATCCAGCGCACCCTTGGTTATGGAGATCTCCCCGCGCGCCCCAAGCCAGTCAAAGGCTCCGGGGAGCAGATCATTCAGACGGCCATGCAAGGTGAGCATAGTCTCCGTCGTGAACTAACCGCGCTGGCTGACAGGCTTGAAAGTTCCCGTGACCGCCTGCACCTCCATGACGGCAATCTCCGCCGCGTCCTGGAGACCGGGCTCCGGGTGTCCGGGCAACCGGGACTCATGGGCGCGGTGGACCCACACGAACGGGCCAACGTCTATGACCTTCCCTCAGGGCTCGACCGGACCTGGACCCCAGGGCTGGAGGGGCTGAGGACTCGTCTCCGCCCGGATGTGGTGCGCCCCATCACGTTCGACGGCGACGAGGCTAAGGGCCGCACCGACATCGTCTACACGCACTTGGGCCACCCGCTCATCCAGCGCGCCGCACGCGAACTGCGCGGCCAAGTCTGGACCCGCTCCAACCACATCCATGGCGTTAGCGCTGTGGTGGTCAACGGGCTGGAACAGTCGTTTGTGGCCGGCGTTGCACGCTTGGTCGTGGTCGGCGACGGTGGCACCCGCCTCCACGAGGAAGTTTTCCTTGCCGGCACCCGGCTCACTCGACGTCAGGAACTCGGCGTCGAACGCTCGGAAGACCTTCTGGTCACGGCCCTGGACGCCGAGAAACTGACGGCTCCCTCGCCTGGTGTACTCTCCGGGCTAGCCGACCTCTGGAACGCAGATAACGCCGCCGACGGCGGCATTCGCCAGCGCGTCGCCGACGCCGTCGCCTCGCGCGCTCAGAGGCTGCGCAGCGGGATCGAGCAGGACCTAGGCAAGCGCAAGACCGCTGATCTCGAACGTGTTAACGAGGTTTTCGCCCGCTTCCGCCAGACATTGACGGGCACGCTGAACAACGCCGAGGAGCGCAAACGCGAGCTAGAGGACATGCTGTTCCATGAGGAGCAGCGCCAACGCGAAAAGGACCTGGCGAACATCAGGCGGCGCCTCGACGCCCTCGCCGAAGAGCAGCGCGATGAACGGGATGCCGTGTCAAGACGCTACGCCAACCTGCAACCGCACACATTCGTCGCCGCGGTCGTGTTCGCACTGAGCCCTGCCGATGCAGAGAGACTGGAAAAGAACGATGGCAATTAAGGACCCCTGGGAGTGGCTAACACTCGTCGACGCTGACGGGCCATTCCTTTCGCGAGCTGCCCTCAAGTCCGTGTTCCCCAACGGACTTGACCGGCCGTACAATGCCATTGACGACGTTAACAGCACCTTCGTGTACGAACACACCCTGTGGGCGAAGGCGTGGACCGCTAGGCAAGGTCAGCGAGACCCCGCTGATCATCTCGCCTGGCGCGACCGCTGGGTGGCTACTGTCCTACGCGACCTGCTGCAGTGGGGTGAACACCTCGACGCGCACCCGGAGCCGGCGATCATCGCCAGTTCGCCTGATGGAGACGTGACCGTACGCCCATGGGCCTTGCTGGACGCGGGAAACGGCCCTGCCGCGCTGGTCGTAGTCGTTGATCCCACCGACGATCTCCGGCGAACCGGTGCCGATGGTTGGGCCGCTGACGCAATCGACCGAACTGCTGCCCTCCTGCGCGAGGCGAAGGTTAGCATCGGGCTCGTCACTGACGGCCGCTGGTGGGGCATCGTCTCCGCCGTCCGCAACGTCACAACAGCGAGCGGCGTCTTCGATTCGCTCATCTGGCGTGAGGAACGAGACAGCCGGGACGCGTTCCTTGCCCTCGCTGGGCTGGTATCGCTCGCGGGCGGCGCCACGGAGAAGCGACTGCCGAAATTGTTCGAGCTCAGCGTCGCCAGCGCGGAAGCCATCACCGAGGCCCTTGGCGACCAGGTTCGTCGTGCCGTCGAGCTCGTCCTCCAGGCCATGTCCGAGTCACACTTGAAGGCCATCGCGAAAGGGGAAGACTCCCCTCTCCCTGATGACAGTAAGCAGGTGTACGAAGCCGCCGTATCCGTGCTGATGCGTGTCGTCTTCCTCCTCTTCGCCGAAGAACGCGCCCTGCTGCCGCAGCACCAGATGTACCGGGACTCATACGCCATTTCCGAGGTGCGCGCCGAACTTGAACGGCACGCACAGAACGTCAGCGAGGAAGTGCTGGACCACACGTGGGAGACGTGGCACCGCCTCCTCGCCGCCAGCACCGCAATCTACTCCGGTGCTACCTTCGAAGACACGCGCATGCCGGCGTACGGTGGATCACTGTTCGATCCGCATCGTTTCCCCTGGCTTCGGACGACCAACGCACAGGGGCAGCTCTCCGTCCGCGTCTCCGACCGCGTCATGCTCCAGGTCCTTAGGGCTGTCCAGATCGCACATGTAGGCGGCGAAGCCCGCCAACTGTCGTTCCGCGATCTCGACGTCGAACAGATCGGCTACGTCTACGAGGGTCTGCTCGGCTATTCCGCCGAGTACACACGTGATGTTGCCGTGGGCCTGCATGGCAAGAGCGGATATGAGCCTGAGATCACCCTGACGGAGCTATGCACGATCTCCAATGCCGCCACCGGCGGTGCCGATTTCGCGAAGATGCTCATTGACCATCTGGCCAGGACGCAGCCCAACGCCAAACCCTTAACAGTCCGACAGATCGTAAAGGCGTTCAATGCTGATGACGAAACCGAGGCCGCGGATGCACGCACCCGACTCGGTTATGTACTGTTGGGACAAAGCGAGCTAGTCGACCAGCTTGCTCCACTACACTCGCTGATCCGCAACGACCTACGCGACTTCCCGTACGTCGTACCCGCAGGTGGCCTCGTCATGACGGAATCGCCGCAGCGGGCCAATACAGGCACCCATTACACGCCGAGGTCGCTCGCCGAGGAAGTCGTCCAGCAGGCGCTTGAACCCCTCGTCTACTCGCCCGGTCCTCTGGACACGGAAACCTCCGATGACTGGGTCCTAAAGAGTTCCACCGAGATCCTGAGCCTTAAGGTCGCGGACATCGCGGCGGGCTCCGGCGCGTTCCTCGTTGCCGCCGCCCACTACCTCGCCAAGCGCCTCATCGAAGCAAGAACCAAGGAAGGCTTGACCAGCGCCGAGAACGAAGACTCCAAGCGATGGGCAGTCCGAGAAGTCGTCGCACGCTGCCTGTATGGTGCAGACATCAACGGCATGGCCGTGGAGATGTGCAAGCTTTCGCTGTGGCTTATCTCCATGGATCCCGGGAAGCCGTTTTCTTTCGTCGACGACCGCGTGTTCCACGGCAATTCGTTGCTCGGCCTGACCACAGAACGGCAGCTGCGTGCACAGCACATCGATCCCAATCGGAGTCGAATCCTTCAAAGAAAGCTCCTTCAGCTCGACGTCGATAGCGACCTCGCCCGCGCCGCTCAGCTCCGTCGCGAGCTTTCCAGCGGCCAGGTCGACGACGCCGACCGAATGCGATCCACTCGCGCCAAGCGGAAACTTCTTGAGGAGGCGCGCGAAGTCACGAAGCGTCTGCGGGACGTGGCTGACGGCATCATTGCCGCGGGCCTTCGTGAAGGAGGTAAGCCTGGGAAAGAGCTTGAAGCACGCTACGAGGAGCTGGCCGATGCACTTTTCACGGCATACCCCACGAACCGTGAGGACGGCAACCGGGAGCGACTCGATTCGATCCTCGACTCCGGTCTTACTCCAACAGTCGCCACGGGCGACTCACGGTGGAAGCCGCTGCACTGGGTGATTGAGGCGCCCGACGTCCTTGTCGACCGCGGCGGTTTCGACGCGATTGTCGGGAACCCACCGTTTCTGGGAGGGCGCGACATCAGCCCAGTTTCGGGCGCAAACATTCGTAGCTGGCTCGTTGAGGTAGTCGCAAACGGCACGAAGGGCAGCGCTGATATCGTTGTCTACTTTATCCTTCGTGCGGCTGCGCTTCTAAACGCGGGCGGGCAACTAGGGTTGATTGCCACAAATACAGTTGCGCAAGGTGATAGCAGAGAAGTGGGACTCGCCAGGTTTCCGTCGCTCGGCCTGACGATTCGAAGGGCGGTGCAAAGTGCGCCATGGCCTTCCAAATCGGCTGCCCTTGAGTTCGCGATCGTCTGGGCTTCCAAGGCTGCCTTGGCGCCTTCGGTAAAGGTAGTTGTTGACGGAGTACGTACCGCTAAAATTTCGTCCCTACTTGAGCCAGAAGGACAGATATCAGGTGATCCTATCCAGTTGCGGGAGAACCGCAACTTCGCTTTCCAAGGCGTAATAGTTCTGGGTAAGGGCTTTATCCTAAAGTCCGAGGCTGCAATCGCCATGCTCGCAGCTGGACAAAACCGTAAAGTCATCAAGCCCTATATGACCGGCGAGGACCTCAATCAGAGACCTGATTTGTCAAGCGGTAAATGGGTGATTGATTTTGGAGAGATGCCAGAGGAAGAAGCCGCTGCCCATCACGAACCGTGGCAACATCTCACCAACTCGGTCTTGCCCGAGCGCCGGACCAAGGACGCGCGGAAGTATCCGAGGATGGTGCACGAGTGGTGGAAGCACTGGAACCCTAGGCGGGAACTTCAGAAATCAATCGAGGGAGAGTCCCAGGCAATATTAATAGCTAGGCTAAGTAACTCACTTATCCCTCGTCGCGTACCAAACGATTTTGTCTACAGTGAACAATGCATCGTGTTTCTACCCGCCACTTCCGCAAATCTCGCCTTCTTGTCAAGTTCGCTGCATCAGTTATGGGCTATAAAGAACGGCACCACTCGTGGCCAGGGAAACGGCCAACTGTACACCCCTTCACAAATCTCACAGACTCTTCCGAGGCCTGCGTTTACCGCAAAATTGGAAACGCTCGGACAAAACCTGGAAACATTGCAGCGGGCAGTCATGAGTGATCGCTCGATCGGGCTGACATCACTCTACAATCTCGTGAACGACCCCGTCGTGGCCAATGATCCCGACGTAACCAAACTTCGCGAGATTCACATCCAAATCGACCATGCCGTGTTAGAGGCCTACGGCTGGTCAGACATTGCTCTCGACCATGGCTTCCACACTTACCGGCAGATGGAGCGCTTCACGGTAAGTCCTGCCGCTCGCGTCGACATTCTCGACAGGCTGCTGGAAGAGAACCATCGCCGGGCGACACTTGAGGCGCAGAACGGCGGCAAGGCGGTCGCCCCGATGGAGCTCGACTTTGATCCGGAGACTGCCCCAGAAGGAGCCATGTTCTAAGTGACCACCGAGATGACACTCGCCCAACCGGCGACGTCCGCCCAGGTTCGCGACGAGCTCATAGACCTCTTGCAGCGCGATCTGATCGGGCCGTGGGGCGAACCGGACGAGACGGTCAACGGAACGCCGCGAGCCCGCTACCTAGTTGGAGCGCTGGCGCCGGTCGCGATCGGCGACGGTGACCCGCTGCCTGAGGCAAAGACGCAACCAGTGGTAGCAAGCCCTAATGATTTCCGTGACTCTGACGCTGCGGCAGTCCTGGATGTCGACGCGAGCCGGGAAGTCCAAGGCGTTCTGGAGGAGGG
Source organism: Arthrobacter sp. NPDC057388 (assembly GCF_042668165.1). Taxonomy (NCBI): domain Bacteria; kingdom Bacillati; phylum Actinomycetota; class Actinomycetes; order Micrococcales; family Micrococcaceae; genus Arthrobacter; species Arthrobacter sp. NPDC057388. Next base: position 94,591 of record NZ_JBHVBL010000002.1, on the reverse strand, counting down.
CGATGAAACGATAACCGATGCGGGTGGCGCCGACGACGAAGACCGGGGTCCGGAGTCCAAGCTCATCGCCCCGTCGTCGATGGGCATTCGATTCCAGGTCGGTCCCCAGGTGGATAATCTTGTCTTCACGGCGCGGTGGGGGCAGTACGAGTCCCGCCGCGAGACCGACGAAGAAGGGCGTACCCAGACCTACTACGACCGCTCGGACCATGTCGAATCTCGGACAATCAGTCTCGCGGGCATTGGTGCAGGGCAAACTCACTCCGAGGTAATCGTCGAGGGCCACGTGGCGATATCTGTTGAAGTCTTCGACCACGACGGGCTACGGGTGGTCGAAGCCGCGCTGCAGAACACCAAGGTCACGGGTAAAGAATTGCCGCCCAAGGTGTGGCTGTTTCAGACCCAGTTGGACGTCAGCGCCGTCGACGGGAGCGCTGTCTTCCGCCCCACCCGTGACGCGCTTGAGCAGGCGCGCGACTTCGGCGATCCGGAGGTCCTGCAGCTCGATCTGTTGTACCGCGATCGCCTCGAGTTCGCCGTCGGCCGCACGGCCTCCGCCACCTGGACCCTTCCGGATCCGCAGTCCCGCACCGCCACTTCGGTGCGTACGACCTGGCTCCCCACCGCCGAGGTCCCGCAAACCCTTGCACCAACCATCAAGGGGGCCGAGATGAGCATGCGGCTGCTAATGACGGCATCCCCGGATCAGCTTGGGCAATACCTGACACCTTTGCTCGACGGCTATGAGCACTGGCTCCATAACCGACGCCTCGACGCCGCGGCTCTGCCCGAGCACCTCAAGAAAGTCGCGGAAAGCGGAATTCAAGACGGCGAGGATGCACTGAAGCGCCTGCGCGCTGGCCTCGGTCTGCTGACGAATACTGATCCGAATGCCAATGCAAGCGAACAGGCTCGCAAAGCGTTTGCCTTCATGAACCGCACCATGCGTGATCAGCGTCTCCACTCCCAGGTAGCCGCTCTCCGGAACGCGGACCGCACATTGACGGTCAAGGATGCGACCGCAGCGATCGAGGCGAAAGGTGATGGCGCGGCTTCATGGCGCGCCTTCCAGCTCGCATTTATCCTGATGCAACTGCCGTCGATCGTCGATCCGACGTTGCCTCGGCGGTCCGGTGAGTTACCCAGAGCGGAGCTCCTGTTTTTCCCCACCGGTGGTGGCAAGACCGAGGCCTATCTGGGGCTCGCGGCGTTCGCATTCGGCATCCGCCGCCTCCAGGGCGTCATTGAGACGCCCGGAGGCCCGGTCGACGGCCGCGATGGTGTCGCCGTGCTGATGCGCTACACGCTCCGTCTGCTCACCTCCCAGCAGTTCCTGCGTGCCACCACGCTGATGTGCGCCGCCGAACTAGTCCGGCGTGAAGACCCCGCGACGTGGGGCCAGGAACCGTTCCGCATCGGACTGTGGGTGGGCTCAAGCGTCAGCCCGAAACGCTTTGCCGAGGCCGAGCAACAGGTACGGGACGTGCGCAACGACGACGGCAACTCCGCCTACGGACTCACAGTGCTTCAGTTCAGCAGTTGCCCATGGTGCGGTACGCCGATCAACCCGAAGGCGGATGTCGTTGCCGTGAAAGCGACCCAGCGCATCCATGTTTACTGCGGGGACAAGCTCGCGCGATGTCCGTTCTCCGAAGGCGGCACCGCGGTGGAAGGGCTTCCCGTGCTGACCGTCGACGACGAGATCTACCGGAATCCCCCGACATTCTTGCTGGCGACCGTCGACAAGTTCGCCCGACTCGCTCGCGAAGGTGAGGCTGCAAGCCTGTTTGGCTACGTGTCTCAACGCTGCGAACGGCATGGCTACAAGCACCCGGACACGGTGACCTCAGTATGTGGAGCCAGCGGCCACACTGCAAAACCGGAGGGCGGCCGCGTCTATCCGAAGGCCACGGTCAAGTCCGTGGAGCGGTTACGCCCGCCAGACCTCATCATCCAAGACGAGCTCCACCTCATCACCGGCGCGCTCGGCACCGCAGTAGGCTTGTTCGAAGCAGCAATCGACACGCTTTCAACGTGGGAGTACGGCTCTGCTGACAGCCCTGCGCGGGTGAAACCTCTGGTCATCGCCTCCACCGCAACCGTGCGGAACGCCCGGGACCAGGTGATGAAGCTCTATGCACGCCAGGTGCAGATATTCCCGCCCCAGGTCCTATCCGTCACAGACACCTTCTTTTCAAAGGAAGTTCCCATCAGTGAGAAGGACCCCGGACGGCGCTACGTCGGAGTGTGCGCACACGGGGCACGCCTGACCCTGGCGGAAATCCGGGTCAGTGAAATCCTGTTGCTCGCCGGACAGAAGCTGTTCGACGCGCATGGCGCGGCCGCCGAGCCGTACGTGACCTTGGTTGACTATTTCTCCGCCACCCGGGAACTGGCAGGCATGCGCCGCTATCTCGAAGACGACATCGTCACCCGAACAAGTAACCCCGAGAAAGACTCGGGTTACCCCCGGCGAGGATCCACCGGGCTGCGGATCGGTGAACTGACTTCCCGCATCTCGTCAGCCGACATTTCCAAGACGCTGACGAATCTGGGTGTTCCCTTCGACCCGGAACGTGATACGACAACTGCTAAACGGCGGTACGGTGAAATGGCAGCACTCGCCAAGAAAGCTGGCAAGAAGCTGCCCCCGCGGGACATGCCTTATGACGTGGTACTCGCCACGTCCATGCTCCAGGTAGGTGTAGACGTGCCGCGGCTTGGCTTGATGCTGGTGGTCGGCCAACCGAAGAACACCGCGGAGTACATCCAGGCGTCGTCCCGCGTTGGCCGTGAAGCCTCTAAACCGGGCCTTGTGGTCACGCTGGCCAACCGGTCCAGACCGAGGGACATGGCGCACTACGAGCAGTTCGAGCACTACCACGACACTTTCTACGCCCATGTCGAAGCGCTATCCGTGACACCGTTCTCCGACGCCGCTTTGGAGCGGGGCTTAACGGGGGTGCTGGTGTCGGCCGCCAGGGTTGCTGACCAACGGAATGCCTCATCACTGTCACCAGAGACAGGAGCCGGATCCATCACTCAGCGGCGGCCCTTCGTTGACACCCTCGTCGAACGGATCGTCTCACGGATCAGGTTTGCCAGCGGTGGTGACGAAACGACTGCTGACGCTGCCCAGAGCAAACTGATCCTGCGTCTCGACAAGTGGACGGATGAGTCGGACAAGTGGTCTGGCGCTTTGACTTATCAAAAAGACTCGCTGGGTGGTGGCCAGATCGTTTCACCCCTCCTGGTGAGCCCGGAGACAGTGGCTCCCGACGAAAATAGCCGACTGTTTCAAGTGGCCAACTCGATGCGAGAAGTTCAGCCGGAAATCAATCTGCTTGTAACACCGGTTGTTGGCAAACTCGCGGAACCGCTCAGTGCAGCCGCGCCGAAATGGGTCTTCTCGAAGAAGGATGCGAAATGAGTCAGGTCGTAGACGAGAGCGAAACCACCGTTCCCGGAGTGGTGGCAAACCCCTTTGGGGAGCTGGAAGCCATTCCCGGGAAGAATCACAGCCGTGTCGGCTCGGTACGCCCCAGCGCTTTGTTGTACACCTCAGGAATAGGAGCCACGGTCGACATGCCTCACATAGCGGTAATGCCCCAGGGGCTCGATGCCTGGGACATCGCCTACTCGAAGCAGGGCGGCGCACAGCTGGTATTGGTGCCGAGGCTGCTCGATGCGGTACGCAAAATGTTGCCCCGCGTAGAGGAGCTGCGACAACCCCCCTGGGTACCGGAAAAGACTCATGAGGGCGGCACCCCCATCGGAATCCCGACTCGTGTCTTCCCGCAATGGCTGCGCTGCACCGGCTGTGACCTCCTGGCGCCTATCTCGGAATCGCCCGAGTTCGAATTCGTGAACACCAGCAAGCACCGGCCTGACAAGGCACAGTTCGTGCACAAGTCGTGCAAGGGCCGCCCAAAGAAGGGCCAGAAGCAGGGCACTTTGGAAGCCCGACCGCGCCTGGCCGTACCTGCCCGTTACTTAATCGCATGCACAGACGGGCACTTGGACGAGTTCCCGTATGTGGAGTGGGTGCACGGTGCCGACGGTGACCCCGTGAAATGCAAGGTGCCCAAGCCTGCAATGCGCATGATGGAGTGGCGCTCGAACCTGGGACCCCAGGTCAAAATCTCTTGCGTGGCCTGCGACGCCTCGCGCAATATCGCTGAGCTCACGCGGGCCGGCGGAGAAGAAATGCTCCCTGACTGCCGCGGACGGCACCCACACCTTCCTACTTACGCGCCAGAAGATAGCCCCTGTCAGGCGGACGTCAGGCTCATGCTCCTGGGCGCAGCCAACCAATGGTTCCCAGCCTCGGTGAGCGTACTCGTGCTCCCAGCACGCAAACACATCACGGCCGTAGACGTGGCAGAGACAGTGAAGGGCTTGCCGGCCGTCACCTTTGCAGATGTGCAGACGCTCGACGATCTACTTGGGTGGCGGAAGTTTGGCCCGAAGGATGTCCGTTCCATCTTCGACGGCATCACAGATGATGCCCTGTGGAACGGAATACAGGTCGCTCGAGGCCAAGTAACCGCCACAACCGACGCCCCCGCCGTTCCGTCGGGCTTTGACCCGATCAGTCTCCTTGAGCCCGAGTGGGACACTCTTGTCCACCCCGAGGATTTCGAACGCGAGGACCGGAGGGCCGGCTTCCGCGTCCGTGCCGTGAACGTAGCAAACGCCCTGCAACCAGTACTTTCGGACGTAGTCGCGGTGGAGCGAGTCAAGAAAGCCAACGCTTTCATCGGATTTACGCGAATCGATGCCTTGGACCGCGTGGGCGATGCCCCCAACCGGATCGCGCCACTCGTGCAATCCGGCAAACCCAAGTGGGTTCCAGCGACAGAAGACCGCGGCGAAGGAGTATTTTTACGGTTCGACGAGAGTGTGATTCGGGCATGGGAAGACGACGTGCTCAGCTCCGACGTCTGGCAGGCCCACATTGCAGCACATGAACGAAACGTGGCCCGCCGACAAAGCCGCACAGCGGAGAAGATCGACGCGGCCGACCGTATGCCGCCGCCGCGGTACTGGGCGCTGCATACCATGTCGCATCTGCTCATCCGTGAAATGGCAATGTCCAGCGGCTACGGCTCCGCATCACTATCCGAGCGTCTCTACGCTTGGCGTGAGACCGAGGATCGGGAGGCAGCCGCAGGCATTCTGATTGCCACGACGTCCCCGGACAGCGAGGGAACGCTCGGAGGGTTGGTTGATCTGGCCAGAACGGAGCGGCTGGAAGGGGTATTCCGGGATGCGCTGCGGCGGGCTGAGCGGTGCTCGTCGGATCCCATCTGTGCGCATCGGGTACCTAGCGGCCAAGAGGACTTCCTCCACGGTGCTGCCTGCCACTTCTGCCTCTTCGTGTCAGAGACGTCCTGCGAGAAGGCTAATCGCTTCCTTGACCGTCGCTTCGCATTGACGCTGAATGCGGGCCCTGAGTACGCCGTCACTGGTCTGCTCCAACCGGTGCTAGCAACGTTTGGAGGCTAGGCATAATGGCGGATGCATTGCTTCTGTTGGCTCAGGCGCTGACCTCCGCGCAAGCCACCAGCATCGCCGCTTCATTGGAAATAGACGGGCGGCTGGATCGAGCAGTGTCGTACTTGCCGAACTCGTCGCATGCCGGGGTCGAACTGCTCCCGAAAGCACTCTCATTGCTCGGTGAACCAACACTGTTGGCATCAGTGCTACGCGGATACGCGTCCGCAGCGGATCGGGCGCCTGCCCCCCCAAGGGCAATCTGGAGCGGTCCGAGCTTCCCCGGCGACGGCGATCACACTACGGCGGCTGTCTCCCATTTGGTCGACGAAGCAAAGGAAGACGTTCTCGCCTCAACTTACTCCGCGTCGACTACCTCACCATTCATCGAGGCCCTTTGGCGGGCAATTGCCAGAGGCGTGTCCGTCACCCTCGTGCTTGAAGGGTCAAAGATGGAAGAAACCGCCGCAATGCTCCAAGCCAAGCTCGAAGGCGCCCGCTTCCTCAAATATGTTCCACCAGCGGGGCAGTACGGAGTTCAACATTCAAAGGTCGTCATAGTGGATTCTTCTCTGGCGATCGTGACGAGCGCTAACTTCAGCGATGCAGCCGCTCACCGAAACCTCGAAGCAGGTGTTCTAATCCGTGATCCCCTTTTTGCATCCAAACTCAGACAGCGCTTCACCTCGCTGCACAAGTCTGGGTCGCTGGATCATCTTTCGTCGAATCCAACAAAGGTTTGACCGAGCCCACCAGCGCCTTGACCTCCCTCATCTCCCGGTTGGACGCGTCCACTGGGAGAACTCGAAGATGCGCGAGCTTGTGAAGCTCTTCGGCACGCCCGAAGACCAGGACGATCTCGGCAAGGGGCAACTCAGACGCGGTCGGCGGCAGTCTTTTGGCTGAAGATCGCTGCTGCCTCCTCACCTACTCATACATTCGGTAGAACGGCTTCCTCGGCCGGTAATTGTGACGCTGAGCGAGTTTTGGGTGCCGCTGCAAACGAAAGCGCATCTAAGTTGCAGGATTTTTCCAGGTCTCCCTCCAGTCGGTAGAGGCCCGTCCCTTTGGGCGATCCAAATCCGTAGAGTCGGTAAAGGTGGTAAAGCTCTGGAGAGGCGCTTGAGGCACGGACTTCGCCCCGGGTGACGAAGAAAGGAACGTCTATCGCATACTTGGTGGTCTTGACCTCGATCCATTTTTCTCGGCCGGTCCGGTCAAAGGAAAGCACATCATATCCGAGGCCATCCCCTTTCGTTTGCGCAACATGCTCAACGCGGTCCGCCAACTTCCTTCGACCAATACTGTGGAGAAAGGACTGCTCGCGCTTTACGACAGCCAGTTCACCCGCCAGACCAAGTGCTCGGTTGGCGGCTTCTAAGGCAAGATAGTCTCGTTTGAAAGTCCGTGCCATTGCCCGACAATGCAAAAGATCAGTGATTACTTCGGGCGGAGCCACCGTCTCCCGCAGAATATCAACGGGTCCGATAGGAGCACTCTCCGTAAGGACGGTTTCGAGAATTTCATCGATCGATTTGCGGCGAGTCAACTCTCCAAGTACGGACTCCACCAAGCTTCGCTGATAGTTAGCGCGCGGAGATAGACCTCGGAGGTGTGGGTATCCAAGCCCAACAAGCACCGCACTAATGTTGCTCATTTTTTGCTCTATTGATTTTACGTTCCTTGACGTCAGACGCGCTGACAGCTCTCGATAAATTGCGGCTTTGACAAGGTGTCGCCCCTGGAGATCCATGAACCACATGTCAAAGTATTTCTCGACAGTCGCACTAACTTCGGCGTCAGTCCACGGTTTTCCCGTCTCACCCATAATCATGGAGCCAGGATATAGCACGTGACTCTACTCCCGGCCGGTAGGATATCCATTTTGCGCATAGTCGGCTGTTGTATACGGCGAAGTGCTCACTTTATGTGGCGTCACACGTACAGTCAGGCACGAGCTCATTCGGCAAGGCACGACACCCAAGGTCGCGGTGCATCAGCGCCAACAGTACGGATAGCATGGCCATTACCAGTTTTGACGTTTCCACTCGATCTCCGCCAGGAAGGCAACCAATGTCGTTCGACAGCCCCATCCGCGATCTTGAAACGCTCTTGAAGGACATCGACGCCGGAAAGATCCAGCTTCCGGACTTTCAGCGCCCTTGGAAGTGGGACGTCGACCGCATCAGGAGCCTGCTGGCAAGCATCGCCAAGGGGTTTCCTGTTGGCGTAGTCATGACGCTTGAGACAGGGTCAGATGAGGTTAATTTCGCCGTGCGGCCACTGTCCGGCGCCAGGACTTCGAACGCCACTCCGCATTTCCTCCTCCTGGATGGCCAGCAGCGGCTCACTTCCCTCTACCAGTCACTTTTGGGCCAGGAGCCTGTTGATTCCTGTGATCCTCGCGGCAAGGTCATGAGGGGGTACTTTTACATTCGAATCGACGCATCTCTCGATCCTGATTTAGACATGGAAGACGATGCCATATTCTTTGTGAAAGAGGACCGCGTTGTCAGAGCCAACTTCGACCGCGACGTAGTTGCAGACTTTTCCGACATGGAGAAGGAGATAGCAGCAGGGGTATTTCCTCTTAATAAAATATTCGACACGAGCTACACGCGGAAATACAGTCGGCAGTTCCACAATAGCCATCCGGACTCCGACAACATGCTTGATGATTTTTTTGACGGCCCCCTCAAGCAACTTTCCGAATACAAGGTTCCTGTCATCGAACTATCGAACACGACCAAGCGTGAAGCGGTCTGCACGGTCTTCGAAAAGGTCAACACAGGTGGCGTCGCTCTTAACGTATTCGAACTTCTGACTGCTACTTTCGCTGCCGGAAGCGCGGACTTCCGCCTCAATGACGACTGGACGGCGCGTAAGAAAAAGATTGTGTCGCTTCGGCCAGTACTATCTGGCCTAGAGAACACGGACTTCCTCCAGGCAATTAGCCTGCTGGCCAGCAGAAAACGACGCCTCAATTACTCGGGCGAATCAGAGAAGGTTCCCGGAATCACTTGCAAACGCAAGGATATTCTCAAGCTGTCGCTTGATGACTACTTGGAGTGGGCCGACAGACTTACGGATGCATTCATTTGGGCAGGCCAGTTTATCAACAACCAGTTCATCTTCCGGCACCAGGATCTCCCCTACCGAACGCAGCTGGTCCCGCTGGCGGCTATACGGGTTGCGCTGGGGACCGACGCAGACCTGCAAGGCGTCGCGCGCCTCATCACACGCTGGTACTGGAGTGGAGTCCTGGGTGAGCTTTACGGCGGAGCCGTCGAAACACGATTCGCACGAGACCTCGAAGAAGTAGAGGCATGGGTTCGGGGTGGCAATGAGCCAGGTACAGTGGCTGGCGCCTCCTTCAACCCGGACCGGCTCCTCACTCTCCGAACGCGCAACTCCGCCGCATACAAGGGCATCTATGCTTTGACCATGCGGGGGGACGTCAAGGACTGGATTTACAACCGAACCATCAATCAAGGCTCCTATCAAGATTTCGCCATAGACATCCATCACATATTCCCGCAAAAATGGTGTGCTACGGCTGGCATTGACAATGCATTAGTGCAGAGCATTGTAAACAAGACGCCAATATCAAGCTCCACCAATAGATTCATTTCAGCAAAAGCTCCCAGTCGGTACGTCGCCGAACTGGCTGCTCGCGCCCAGATCACGGCAGAAGAAATTCACGCGTCCATCGCGGCCCATCAAATCGAAGTTCCGCATCTTCTCACCGATGACTTTCACGCGTTCTTCGAAGACAGAAGGCATCGACTGCTTAATCTGATTGCGTCAGCCATGGGTAAGCCCGTACTGACTTCGGACCTTTACGGGCGTGATGATTTCGAGCTTTTTGATGAAGCCGAACTAATCGAGTCGGGGGCCGAATAGCCGCAGAAGCCTAATCGATAACCAAACGCGTGTCCCGTTCTGGCTTCGGCTGCGCGGCAGTCTTCCAGGTGCCAGAAACTCAACCCTGCTCTTTCCGAGCGTTACGCCTCTTTCCTACGGAAGGACTGAGCCAAATACTTCTCCCACCATTGCCGTCAGCTGGCGGGAATGCGCCTTGTAACGATGCATCATGTTTGTGGTTCCACTGGCCTGCAGAACATCTCCATTCGGCATCAACGTCGCCGCCGTCTTACCATCACGAACCAACTGCCAGATAGACCCATCTGCCAATTCATCGACTGCTACAAAATCCCACTGGGCTTTTTCTCCCACGGCAAGCCCTAGGATATGCGCCATCACTCGATAAACAACTGTCCGGACCGTAGTCGGGGCGCTCTTGTCCCTAACCGGGATGGCTAGCTTCCTTTCGAGATCAGCAAGTAGCGCCCGCTTGTTGTCGGACATGTAGATCTCTACTGCATCCGCCGCCTTGACGCCTTCTGTCCAGATACCACCGTCTCGTGAGATGAGGATGGAAGGGCCGGCCGTGTTCAAGAGACGCAGCCCGTCTCCGAAGTCGGGCTCCCAGTAGTTGTGCAACACGTAACCAGGCTGACGGCGACACAGTTCACTCGCGAGCCAGAAGACTGATGCGTTCTTGTGGCCCTTCACCGAGGGCGCGTTTGGGACCTCGGCTGTGCTGCTTGACTTTCTCGCCTGAATCTCAGTTGGTCCTTTCTGCCCCAGAAGGTGAGCCTCGTGAGAGCCTGAAAACCACAACCTCGTAACAGGAGACCGGCGAAACGTCCCCAGCGTTCCCACTGGCGGCGCCATGATGGTTACCTCCAGATGCGGATTCTGGAACTCGCTCGAAAATTTGCCTTTTGCGGTCTCAAGCTGGGATCTCCAACCAGCCATTGCGTCTAACTCCAACACGACTTTCGTTGTCGGTCCCTGGCCGACTGTGGAATAGAGACGCATATCTCTTAAAGCAACCAACTCGGGACAAAACATCTGCCACTTTAGGTGCTCCTGAATGTGCAGCTCCCCGCAGCGATCGTACTTCTCAGCGTTCTCTGATTTCTCAAATAGGGCACTTATCCTCAGGCCAGATTTCGCGTAATGGAGTCCGCAATTTCCAGTCGAATGTGGAATCCAGTCCCCTTGCGCGTGACTGAAGTACATCAGCGCATCGGTTCCCCACACACGCCTCAGCATGCGCAGCTCGGGGGTACCGTCGGGCATGCACAGGAGTATCCATCTAGCTATTCCAAGAGCGGGATCAGACCAGCCCAGGTAACCGAGTGCTAGATGCGGAAGCGGCGTCCAGTATGCAATTGCCGCATCATGCCTGTCCCGCAGCATCCCTTCAGACATGAGGCAGGTCAAGTCCCACCCCTGAAGTGTCTGCACCATCGGGCCGATGCCAACGGACCACGGTGGGTAATCCCCGAGCAAGTTCGGGTCGTGAGGACTGTGGTTTTCCTCTACTTGGCTCGAGCATGCCCGTCCCGCCGAGGACTTTTGGATGGAATTCAGTGCGCGGGCGAAATCATTGATCTCTTTCCAAGCTTTCAAGAGCAATCCGTTATAGAGAAGGTCCGTTCTTTCTCGCAGCTGCGTTGCGGACTCGTCGCACGTCAAATTCAGCAAGGCAAGGGCGGCTTGCGGATTGTTCTTGTTGCCGGTTGGTTCGCCAACAATGGCCGTCACTTCTCGTAATACATCCTCAGACGAATAGCCGGCTGCGATCCGAACTCCTGACGGAAGCTTCAGACCTGTCAGCTTGAGTAGCTTTCGAAGAAAATCAAAAGCTTTTATGGCTAGCTCTGGATGCTCCTTTCCTTTTGTTAGGCAGTGCTGCATCTGCGACCAATTTTTTTGTGCCATCGAAAGCCTGTCCATCCTATGCTGAACCAGAAGTGACAGAAGCGCGGCTGATTCCAACGCCAAGGCATCGTCATCGACTGAGGCGAGCGGAGTCCAAACACAATGAGACATGGCTAGAGCATATTCCTTCTGTAAACCGGCAATAAGCACCCTGTGGCATGAATTGCCTAGCCGTACAGCCCGGTCGAGTATGGCGGTCCGAAACCCCATCGGTACTCCAACCCCAGGCCCGCCGCCATTTGAACAGTGGCTGGAACGTACCGGCCTGGCACAACCCCGTCAAAAAACGATCACAGCGTTGAGGAAAACCTATATACAAGAAGCACTCATCAGCCGTCATGGAAACGTGCAGTCAACGGAATTGGCTGTTGCTGCTCCGGAGGTCAGCCACTTCATCGAACTACCCGCCGCCACAACCTGGACGGCCTCCCCCGCGTCCCGTCCGACATCCGCCCCGTCCCCGCCAGCTGCGGCTCCATGAACCGGCGGAAAGTGTCCCGCATCAGCGAGCGCCCGGCCACCACCTCATGCAGGTCCCGCAGTTCCTTGAGCGTGAACGGCTCATCGAGCAGCGCCCCAGGATCGGGCGCCTCAGCATAGGTTGCCCGTATCCATTCCACCGCCTTCGCCGCGATCTCCGCATGCCCGTACGGCAACCCGGCGATTAACTCCGGTTCTCCGGCAACAGAAGCCAGCCGGACGCCGTCGGACTTCAACGCTTCTTCCAACTCCGCCAGCGGCACCACGTCCACGTGCGCGACGGACAGCACCCAGCCCCGGTCGTCCCGCTCCGGATCGTCGAAGACGTGCAGCTGCCGGGGCACCCGACCCGAGATCCCCGCCTTCTCCCGCAGGGACCGCAGCACGGCGTCCGCCAGGCGCTCCCGCTCCCGCAGGAAGGTGCCGGGAAGCGCCCACTCGCCGTGATGATGTTCTTCGCCCCGCCGCACCAAGAGAACCTGGAGCGCGCCGTCCGCAACGGTCAGTACCGCAGTGTCCACAGCCACCGACGGCCGCGGATAGTCGAGCAGGGACGGGGCGGGAGTGTTCTTCGAGGCCTTCACACATCATTTATTTCAGTATTGCGCAAAAGATTCAAGCCGTGCATACTTGAGGCAATTAGCTCAGATCTGAGCTAAAGATCTGAAGGAGGTCATCATGAACGTTCCACAGCTACACGTCGGGGCCGCCACCAGGCTGGGCCCGCTGAGCATCTTTCCCGTCTGGACGGCTGCCACCGGCGACCTTGGCATCAGCACCGGCACCCACGCCGATGTCGCCGTGACTGAACTGGCCAGCGGTCCGCAGGTCGCCAAGCTCACCGTCACCAACAATGGCGCCCGCGCCGCCCTCCTGCTCGAAGGCGAGCTGCTCGAGGGCGGCCAGCAGCACCGGACCTGCGCCCGGGACGTCGTCCTCGGCCCGGGCGAGACCCGCGACATCGACACCTACTGCGTGGAGGCCGGCCGCTGGGAAGGCACCCACAGCCACCGCCGCCAGGCCCGCCGGGCGCCACTCAACGTCCGGTCCGAGCTCGTTGCCACGGTTGCAGATCCGGGTGGCGCATGCCGCCAGGACCGCATCTGGAACCGCGTCAGCCGCTTCGACGCCGCCGGGGGACGCTCCGCAACCAGCTCGCTGCTGGAGCACATGGACCGGCTCGCCGCCGAGCCACGGCGGGATAGCCGGATCGATCCCGGCGCCGCCCCGGTTCCGCTGGAGGGCCAGCGCGGCGTGGTGATCGGGCTCGGCACGCGGCCGCTCCTGGTGGAGGTCTTCGGCACCCACACGCTGTTCCGCCGCCACTACCGCCAGCTGGTCGAATCCGTGCTGTTGGACCTGGAGGTCCTGCCGCCGCACGTGATGGCGTCAGGCTCGTTGCCCGGGCAGCGGGCCCGCGACTTCGCCGCCGCCGTCCAGGCTCTGGAGTTCGGCCCGTTCGACGACGGTCTGCCGGCTCTGGAGGTCCGGAACCACGGTTCCCTGCGCAGCCGCAACATCGCACACACCGCTGGACACCTCGCAGCGGCGGGAATCGCCGTCGCCCTCCCCCAGCGCGAACCCGAACTGGCCCACCTGACCAGCTGGAACACCAACCACCCTCTGATGGAGCTCGCATGAAACTCAACTCACTGCAGAAGGACCGCGCCGCCGGCGTCCTGGTCACCCTGGCCGCAGGCGACGCCCTCGGCGCCGGCTACGAATTCGGCGCACCGCTGCCCGAGGGCACTCCCGTGAGCATGAAGGGCGGCGGCCCGTTCGGCTTTGCCCCCGCCGAGTGGACCGACGACACGTCCATGGCCGTCGCCCTCGCTGAGGCGCTCGTGGACTCCCCCTCGGCGCCCGGCTCCGCCGCCGCACTGATCGCGACCGTCCGCGCCTGGGCGCGATGGGCCGCCGAGGCGAAGGATGTCGGGGCCCAGACCAGTTCCGTGATCGCCGCCGCCCGGCGGCTGGCCGCAGCCGGTGGCCGGAGCGAGGCCCATGCGAGCGACTTTGCTACGGCTGCCGCCGAGTTCCACGCCAGCACCGGCCGCAGTGCCGGCAACGGCTCGCTGATGCGAACAGCTCCCCTGGCGCTGGCCTACTTGGACCGGAGCCCGAGCGAACTCTTTGCCCAGGCCGGAGTGGTCAGTGCCCTGACCCACGCCGATGCAGACGCACTGGAAGCGTGCGGCCTGTGGTGCGTCGCCATTCGGAAGGCGGTGCTCACCGGCGAGCTGGATGTCCGGGCCGGTCTTGATCTTCTGCCGGCAGCGCGGGCTGCTGTCTGGCTGGAACGGATCGAGACGACGGAGCGGTCCCGGCCACGGGACTTCGCCCGCAACGGCTGGGTGGTGGAGGCGTTCCAGGGGGCCTGGAGTGCCATCCGCTTGACATCGGCCTCCGCGTCCGGCCCGGCGCACCTCCGGGCGGCTCTTGAGGAGGCCGTCCGCGGCGGCCGCGACACGGACACCGTCGCCGCGATCGCCGGCGGGCTGCTCGGCGCCGCCTATGGCTACTCGGCCGTTCCGTTCGAGTGGCGGCAGCACCTGCACGGCTGGCCGGGGCTGCGCGCCCGTGACCTGATGGCGCTCGGCATGGAGCTGGGCCGCGGCCAAGGCCGCCGCATGGATTCTTGGCCGCGCGCGGCGACCCACGACTACAGCATGTGGGGTCGCACCGATGCGCTGGTCCAGCACCCGCACGACGACGGCGTCTGGCTGGGCGGCGTTGGTTCCGTCGCCCGTGTGGCTGAGCTGGGGATTGAGGCGGTCGTGTCACTGTGCCGGCTGGGCACGGATGAAGTCACATCTATTCCCGTTCATGACCACGCCACCTTCTGGCTCGCTGACTCGGTGAACAACGCAGATCCCGACTTTGTGCTCCGGGAGGCGGCGGCCGCCGTCGAACGCTACCGGGCGGAGGGCAAGACCGTCCTGCTGCACTGCGTGCGGGCGGAGTCACGGACTCCGACGGTAGCCGCACTGTACGGCGCGCAGGCGGCTGGCGTGACTCCCCTGCGAGCGCTGGAAGACGTGCGGCGGGTCCTGCCTGGAGCTCGGCCGAACCCGTTGTTTATGGAGCTGCTGGGCCGTCCGTAAACCCCAGCAGGCGGCGCGGCGGCTAATCCTGCATCACGGTTGCGAAATTGTCCGAACCTACTGGTAAGAATGTGACCATGACAACAACTCCTGAACTCAGTCGGGAGCAGCGAGACGCCGCGATGGTGGACCGCTACTCAAACGGTGAGACCCTCGACGCCATCGGGCAGAGCTTCGTCGTCACCCGCGAGCGCGCCCGCCAGATCACCGGCGGGACATGGCTAGACGCTATCCGTTCAGTTCAGAAGTAGATGGGATGTCATGGAGGCAACTAATTCAGGCCCTGTCATGAGCGGCATCATTCCTCCACCTGGCTGGTTCGTTGATCCCGACCCGTTGAGGAAGGCTTATCGGAACGGAGACCCGATCCGGACAGTCGCGGCAGCTTTTGGCGGCAGCATCAATGACATCTCCTACACGATTACGGACCAGTCAGATGCTGGAGATGACCTTGAGCGGGCGAGATCTATTCAACGGCGAAGCCTTGCCACCACCGGGGCGCTCGCTGCCAACGAAGACATGGTCGAACGGCTGTTTGCAGCTGACATTTCCAGGGAAGACATTCCGAAAGTTCTGTCAGCCCTGGGCATCGAAGTGGATAATGACATCGCCGTCGAACTGCTGCACATTCCGGGTGTCCCCGGAGGCCAGCTTGAAGAACCCCTCCCCCCGCGACGGCTGGGCGACAAACTCAGCCTGCTCTACATCACAGGTAAGTACCACGGAATCGACCCTGACTACGAGCTTGCGCTGGGCAAGATTTCACTGACCGCTGTAACAAAACTCCGGGAGCTTTTGCACCCGTCCCTCCCTTACCGGCGCCTCGCTGAGATCCTGGCAGTCATAGAAACAACGGCACTCGCGATCCGGGCCCGAAGGATCACGACACTCACCTACGCCGATTACGAGGCAACAGTCGAAACGCACTCCCGGCGCCGGGTCACACCCACCAAGGACCCCGCTGACCCGTGGCCTGTTCCGGCATCCACCCTGCGACGACGGTACGGTCATGGATTCTGGGAGGAAGCGCTGAGAACAGTGGGTCTGCACCTTGCCTCCGGCGAGGACCGTTTCAGCGAGCTCGATTATTTTGAGGCGCTCGACCGCTATACCGAGGAATGCCTCGAATTCGAGTATCCGATGGACATCGACATCTACGATCGTTGGGTCATTGCCGAAACGGCGATACGCCACGAATGCCCCTCAGCGGTGGAATTGATCCGCCGCTATGGGAGCTGGGCTGCAGCGCTGGAATCCGTCCTTCCGCTGCAGTGCACAGAGGAAACGAAACCAGACGACGGGGAGTCTGGGTACGTTGACTACGATTCCGGCTGGGGAACGCTGGAGGAGCTGGAGGAATGGGAGCAGAACCTGGACAATGACTGGCTGGCCGCCGGGAAACTCGTAGGCCAGCTCATTGAAGCTCTGCCCGCCGGTTCTTTTCTGCATGTCCGGTACGCTGCCCCCGCAGGTCGACAGCCCGCTCCGTACGCACGTGCGATGACCGGGCCCGAAGGGGTCTACTGCGAAATTGTCTCGGATGCTGGCCTAACCCCGCACGAATGGCGCCTTAGCAAGCATCGTCTATCCGAGGACGGCTGGTCGGCTCCAAACGAAAACAACGCGAACTGGCATAAGGCAGGCGTGCCTCGCGCTGAGGCCGCCGCCCAAATCCTCAATGGAATCCGGTTCGGCCGCGTACCTGTGGAGGCAAGCGAGCTGATGTGGAGCGTCGGGCATGTACCGGATGGTTCCGCCCCCGCGGGCGGCGTAACGCTGGACGCTGCCCTTAGAGGAGTGGTTCAAACCGTGCGAAATGCCAGCTGAGCAAACCGCGGAATCAGGACGATAGCTGTGGCCGGGTGAAGGCCTAGCTGAAAATGTTCGCGACTGGGCGGCGCTCGATGAGCGCTCGATTGCCGTTGCATCCGCGAACCCTAAAGGACAATGCATAAGAATGGGGGCACAGTGAGGTGCATTCCGGAAAAACCGGAGTTTGGCGACGGACAGGTGGCCGAGAAGGCCGTGTGGGAAGCACTGCGGAACAGCCTGCCGGATGACTGCGTCCTGGCCCATTCGGTCCAGGTACGGGACGGCCGGGCCGAGCATGAGATCGATCTGCTCGTGCTGTGGCCCGGCGTCGGCATGGCCGCCATCGAAGTGAAGGGCGGGCTTGTCTCCATCCACAACGGGCAGTGGTACCAGTCCGACCGAAGTGGGAAGCACCGCATCCTTAGCCCCATTGCCCAGTCCCAGGGGTCGCTCCACGCGTTCAAGGGCTGGATTGGCGGGCAGCTTGGGACGCCCGTGACCAGCCGGTTCGCCTACATGGTTGCGCTGCCGTACACCCCCGTGCGGCAGGACTGGGATATGGCTGGCTGCCCGCGGACCCTTGTCCTTGACCAGGCAGACGTCGCGTCGCCGGCGGAACTGGTACGTGAAGCGATAGAGCGCGAAGGCGGCGGAGCCAACGTGCTGGCTTCGTCCTTCATGGATCGCATCGTCAAGCACCTGAGCGCGGATTTGAATACGCAGTCCGTTGATTCCCTGGATCCACAGGAAGCCGAGGACGCACAGGATCACCTAACTGAGCGGCAGGCAGTGCTGCTGCAGGCCACGAGGTCACTCAACCGGGTGAGGTTCACCGGGGGTGCCGGCAGCGGGAAGACCTGGCTCGCCGTGGAGAAGGCCCGTCTGCTCAGCAAGCAGGGCAAACGCGTCGGTCTCTTCTGTTACAACAAGGGCCTCGGGCAGTATCTGCAGGACCGGGTTTCCGGCTGGCGCCAGGCAAAGCCCGTCTTCACCGGTGAGTTCCACGAATACGTACGGGGGCTGGGCGTTCCCGACGGTTCGGGGCAGGAGTATTTCGACGTGGAGATGCCCCGCCTGCTAAAGGAACTGGCAACCAAGATGGAGCAGCATGAGCGGCTGGATGCCGTCGTCGTCGATGAGGCACAGGACTTCGCCCCGCTGTGGTGGGATGCGCTGCTCGCCTGCACCAAGAACCCCGACGACGGCGAGGTGTATGCCTTCATGGATGACCGTCAGGATGTCTACCGCAGGTGGTGCGGGGCGACGGCGGACTTCACCTTTGGGCCCACGGCAAGCTTTGTGCCCATCCACATTGATGAGAACCTACGCAACACTCGCAAGATCGCGGAAACCTTCAAGCCTCTGGCCGGAGAGCATTTCACTCCGCGCGGCAGCACGGGCCTGCCCGTTCGCTTCGTCGATTGCGCTTCGGACGAGGCGCTCGATATCGGCGGAGACTGCGTGGATGCGCTCATCACCGAGGGGTGGGCCAACAACCAGATTGCGCTCCTCACCACAAAGGAGCGGCATCCAATTCATCTGGACTTCTTCGAACGCGGCGCCACCGATGACTACTGGCGCGAGTTCCACGCAGGCGAAGCTGAATTCTACGGCCACGTACTGGGCTTCAAGGGCCTGGAGCGCTCTGTCGTTGTGCTGTGCGTCAACGGATTCAAGGACATGGAACGCGCAGCGGAGCAGCTGTACGTCGGCCTGTCCCGCGCGAGGAGCCTGCTGGTGGTGGTTGGCGACAGCGCCCTGCTGGAGGAAGCCGGCGGCAGGGAGCTGAAGATGGCGCTCTCGAGGGCGCAGGCGTGGTGGCCTCCTCAGGCGTGACGTCGCTGTCTGCCCCGTTCGGGCTCGCACGACGGCGGGCAGTTCAGTTTTTGTCAGACCCGCCCAATAGTCTTCATTCACTGAGTTCCAAACCGTCCAATGGGGGATGAAATGCCAGAACTTGCCGACGACGCGTCGCACCTGAGTGCCATGCTCACCCGGGTGCCCGAAGCGGTCCCTTCCGCCTCTGTTCCCGCCGAGTACGACTACGCTTTCCTCTACGCCTGGCAGCAGGAGGCGCTCAAGGCGTGGCACTCCAACGCACGGCGCGGCGTGGTGGAAGCTGTCACCGGTGCCGGCAAGACGCGCGTCGGCATCGCTGCGGCACTCGAGGCAGTCCGGCAGGGCATCAAGGTCCTCATCCTGGTGCCGACAGCCGAACTCCAAAGCCAGTGGCTGGCTTCCCTGCAACGAGACCTTCCTAATGCCAGGCGCGGGGCGCTCGGCAACGGCCGCTCAGACTCCCTGGACAATGTCGACATCCTCGTGGCGATCGTTCACTCGGCCTCCAACCGCGCGACGCTGCGCAGCCACAAGGCCGGCCTCATCATCGCCGACGAGTGCCACCGTTATGCAGCGCCGATGTTCACGGGCGCTCTCCAGGAAGGGTATGCCTGGCGCCTTGGGCTCACGGCCACCTACGAGCGGTCCGACGGCGAGCACGAGAACCTCCTGACTCCGTACTTCGGCGGGGTGGTCTACAAGCTCTGGTATGACCGAGCATTGCAGGACGAAGTCATTGCGCCCTTCGACATTGCGCTCGTCGGCGTTGACCTGACGGCTTCAGAGCAGGTCAGCTACGACGAGTTCTCCGACACGATGGCTGAGACGGCCCGCCACTTGGAGTCCTATGCCGGAATCCCGCGACGGCCTTTCCACCAGTTCATCGCCGCCGTCGCTGCGCTGGCAGCCTCCGAGTCCCCGAACCGGGAAGCGACCCTCGCCCGGAAGTATATGAAGGCTATGTCCTCGCGCCTCACGCTGCTGGCCGAGGCCCGGACGAAGTACCTCGCCCTGGCCGCGCTGAAGGCGACCGTGGACCAGTCCCACGGCACGCTGGTCTTCACCCAGACCCAGGAGTCCGCGCGCCGTGCCGAGCAGGTCTACACCGCGCTGGGCTCCAAGGCCTCCGCACTGTACAGCGGCATGGCCAAGGACGACCGGAAACAGGGCATGGAGGACTTCCGCAGCGGCGCCTCCCAGATCCTCGCCGCTCCCCGGCTGCTGGACGAAGGCATCGACGTGCCGGAAGCGGACCTCGGCATCATCGTGGCGGCCAACCGCAGCCAGCGGCAGATGGTGCAGCGCCTGGGACGCGTCATCCGCAAGAAGACGGGCGGGCGGGTGGGCCGGCTTGTTGTTCTCTACTCCAAGGGGACCGTGGAGGATCCGGACGTGCAGGGCGAGGAGTTCCTCGGCAAAGTGTTGCCATTTGCCCGCGAGGTCGATTTCTTCGACATGAAGTCGGATCTCAGCGGGCTACAGGAGTTCCTCCGCATGCCGGAGCCGGCGGTCCCGCCTGTCCCTGGACCCAAGCCGGCACCACCCGGGCGTACAGATGACCACCAGGTCCCGGCCAGGGAAGATACCTCGGATGAGCAGGAGATCGAGCCCGGCGAGGATGCCTTGGATGACGTCGGGCTGGACGATCTCCTGCCGCCGCCCGGCTACGACGATGAGGATGAAACCGCGCCGACTTCGTTCGATCTTGAAGATCCGGAGTGGCCGGAGGAACTCGCCGGCATAGAAGGCTTCAGTGATGACGCCGTGTCCGATTACCTCAGGCGTGCCGGACGGGCAGCCCTTCTGACAGCCGAGCAGGAAGTGGAGCTGGCGCAGGAGATCGAAGCAGGGCTCTTCGCCACGCACCTCTTGGAAGACGGCACTCCTCGCGGACGCAGGGAATCACGCGAACTGCGCGCAATTGCGCTGCTCGGTCAACGCGCTGCCGACGCCCTGCTCGAAGCAAACCTGCGGCTCGTGGTGTCTATCGCCAAGCGGTACATGAATCACGGCTTGGACTTCCTGGACCTTATTCAGGAAGGGAACCTCGGCCTGCATCGTGCAGTCTGTAAGTTCGACTACACGCTTGGTAACAAGTTCTCGACGTATGCGACGTGGTGGATCCGTCAGGCAGTCACTCGCGCTTTGGCTGATCAGGGGCGCCTAATCCGGCTTCCCGTTCACATGGTGGAGCAGATCCACAAGGTCCTGTCCGCGCGACATAGTGCTGCCATGGAAGGCAGCAGCTGCACCAACCAAGAACTCGGCGAACGCACGGGCAACACGGCTGCCAAGGTGGAGTATCTCCTGAACTTGGAGAAGCTTGTGCATTCATTGGACGTACCCGTCTCAGATGGCAAGGGTGGGCTCGAACCGCTGGGAGAGCAAATAGTCGATCCTTCCGATGTGGACGTAATCGAGCGCATCGCGGCGGCTGAGCTCACTGCGCAGATCCACACGATCCTCGACACGTTCACCGAGCGGGAGGCTGGCGTGATCGCCATGCGCTTCGGGCTCACTGACGGCGAGCACAAAACGCTGGACGAAATCGGGAAGGTTTACGGAGTCACCCGAGAACGTATTCGTCAGATCGAAAAGAAGACCATGGACCTGCTCAAGGACCCAGCCGTCTCGGCCCCGCTGCGCGAATTCCATTTTGACTCAGACACGCCAGTGCCCGCCGCCCGGCAGGCAGTTTCATCAGATCCTGCCAGCTCGGTACAGCCCAGCGAGGACATCAGTCTGAATGACGGGGCAGGGACGCAATGACAATCCTGTCAGTGCAGGTTGCTATGTTGTTCGAAACGTCAGGATGAGGGAACGAAATGACCTGCAGTAACTTCTCTTCGGTACGCGACGCCTTGGCTGAACTCGCCGCAATCATCGGCCATGCACAGGCCACGGACCCTCTGGCGCCTGTCACCGTGTTGGTCCCGTCCCACGCTTCCGGCTTAGACGTAACCAGGTACCTCGGCCGGACGCTGAACTCAGGTGCGGGAAGTGCAGGCATCAGAGCCTTCACCTTGAAGGACCTGGCAGCTGAGCTCATCGCCGACGACCCAGCGCTAAATGGAAGGAGTCCGCTCCTGCCGGTCCTCAGGCTGGGCGCTGTCAGCAAAGTCTTAAATGATGCTCCGGGTCTCTTCAAGGAGGTTGCCGACCGGCCCGCCACGGCCAGCGCCATCGCTAAGACAGCCGAACTGCTGGATGCCGCACCGGATCCCACCGATCCCGCGCTTCCAGGGCTCACGCATGAAGTGCTCCGGATCCATGGGACTGCCAAGGAGGCGCTGGCCTCCAAGTGGTACACCGACCATGACGCCTTTGCCCTCGCGGGCCAGAAACTTGGAACCAACTCAGTACAACGACGGCTTGGTACCGTCATTGGCTTCATGCTCGGAACGGAGCCCCGCCCCTCCGAATCTTCCTTCCGACGAAGCCTCGAGGAGACCGGCATGCAGAGCATCACTGCGTCCGGTGCCGAGGGTGACATCACAACCCTGACGACAGCGTCGGATGCCGATGACGAAGTCCGCGCTGTCGTCCGGCTTGTCGTCGAAAAGCTGGCAGCGGGCACTCCTGGCCACCGCATCGGAATATTCCACTCAGCCTCCCGGCCCTACGCCGCTTTGCTATCCCAGCGGCTTACTGACTCGGGAATAACCTTCGTCGGTCCGGCAGCCCATCGGCTCAGCGACTCGCCGCTCGCCCGCGGCCTTCTTCAATTACTGAAACTCGATCCTCAGCAACCTGACGCGCGCGCCATCCTGAACATGCACGCCGAAGGAACGTTCGCTTGGCAGGAACAGAAGCTGCCCAGCAGCGCCGTCTGTGAAAAGCTGCACGCCAGTCCACCGGCGGAGGACGAGACCGGAGAAAAGAGCTCGGATAGCCGAGCCCGTCAACTTGAGCAGTTCGAAATATTTCAATCCTTTGTCACGGCACTCGCAGCCCGGCTTGAGCAGATCCACACCAGCGGGACCTGGGGCCACGCGTCAGCCGGAATGATCTCGCTTCTTGAAGATTTCATGGGGCCGCGTACATCGACAGAACGGCCGGAGAAGGCGGCTGCCCGTGACGCCTTGAGCCAGGCCGCTTTTGACCTCCGGCACTTGGACCTGGTCGGCCCGCAGCCTCGCCCATCGCTTGTGCAAAGTGCAATGGAGGAGGCGGTAGCTTCGAAGGGTGGCTGGACCGGGAAGAGCGGAACCGGAGTCGTCATCGGCAGCTACGCCGACGCCGTTGCCAGGGATTTGGACGTGCTGTTCCTCGTCGGAGCGGCCGAAGGACTGGCGCCGGCTAGAATCCGGGAGAACCCGCTCCTTCCGGACACCGTCAGGGCAATGATGGCCTGTGGTCTCCCCACTGTGGAGCAGCGGGCAGAAGCCAGCAAGGAGCAGTTCTTCGCCGCCCTAGCCGCGGGATCAGAGCGTATCGTCATGAGCCCCCGCGGGGACCTGCGTGGATCCGGAAGCTACCAGATTTCCCGATGGCTAATCGCACGTCCCGACAAGGAACTGCAGTCCTTCGCCCACGGCATAGAGAACGGTTCCCCAGCGAAGGCCGCCCTTCCCCCAACGGCCCAGGAGTGGCGGCTACGACGCATCCTCACGGCCGAGGAGCGTACGGTGACGCTTCGGGATGATGCAGCGCTGCAGCAGGCACTCGCTGCGACCCGGGACCGGCGCGACGGCATTTTCTCCAGATTCAACGGCAATCTCGGAACCCATGCGGGGACCATCGTTGAAGCGGAAAAGGCGTTGTCGCCGACTCGCCTCGAGGACTGGGTGACCAGTCCGCTCAGCTACTTCATCAAGCACGTCCTGAAGGTGACCAT
The DNA here is from genome assembly GCF_042668165.1 of Arthrobacter sp. NPDC057388. Lineage (NCBI taxonomy): Bacteria > Bacillati > Actinomycetota > Actinomycetes > Micrococcales > Micrococcaceae > Arthrobacter > Arthrobacter sp. NPDC057388. The sequence goes on along the minus strand of NZ_JBHVBL010000002.1, from coordinate 71,230 downwards.
CCTCGAAGACGTCACCTTGGAGGTTCAGATTTCGCCTCAGCAGCGGGGCATTCTCGTTCACCAAGTGCTGGAAGACTACGTCCGCGGCATCACCAAAGACGGCCTTCCCCCGTCGTCGGACCGCCTCATGGAGCTGGCAGATGCCGCCTTTGAGGAATTCGCAAACCCTGCGTGGCTCAGCCACGTCTGGGAGCGGAATCAGGCCATGATCCGCCAAGACCTGCAGCGGGTAGCAGCTGAGGACCACGGCAGCCGCACCGAGGGCTGGAGCTACCTCGCCGAGGAGGCAAGCTTCGGGCCAGAGGACACCGATAGCCACCCGCCGGTCGAGCTGGCCCTCAACGACGGCACCGTGATCCGGTTCCGGGGAAAGGTGGACCGGATCGATCGGAATGCCGACGGCACCGTCAAAGTCATCGATTACAAAACCGGCAAGGCCGACAAGTACGCACCACTCAAAAACCATCCCACCGCGGACGGTACCCGGTACCAGCTTCCGGTTTACGGCCTGTTCGCGCGGACGCTCGCAGACCCGCAGTCACCTGTCGCGGCCGAATACTGGTTCATCTCCAAGGCCGGCAACTTCGCGAAGATCGGCTACACCGTGACTGACGGCGTCGTGGAGCAGCTCCGCGAAGACACCGGTCTCATCATGTCGGCGCTGCGGAACGGCGTATTCCCCCCTCGGCCCGAGTCTGACCGCTACGTCAACTTCACCACAATGATGGGGGCACAGGAGCTTGGCCAGCAGTGGCTAAAGCTTCAAAACGCCCACGAACTCCAGCCGTATGCCCAGCTCCTGAAGGCGGAGAAATGAAATCCCAAGTCCTGGAACTCACCGACCAGACAGACCGCACGCTGATCGAGCAGGAGCTCGAAGCCAACATCTTCGTCGAAGCAGGCGCAGGCAGTGGCAAGACGCATGAACTTGTCGAGCGCATCTGCGCGATGGTGGACGCCGGCGTCGAACTCAAGAGTGTCGCCGCCATCACCTTTACGGAAAAAGCGGCGGGTGAGCTCCGGGAGCGAGTCCGCCGGCGGCTGTCCGATGCAAGCCCCACGGAACTGCGCCTTAGGGCGCTGAATCAGTTGGACACTGCTCCCATCGGTACCATCCACTCCTTCGCAGCGCGGATCATCAGCGAACATCCCATCGAAGCCGGGGTGCCGCCCCTAATAACCGTGGTGGACGAGCTGCGGTCCCAGATCGCCTTTACGCGCCGGTGGGAAGCGGCCCGGCAAAAACTCTTCAGTGATGCGTCCCTCGACGACGCACTCCGCATAATCCTCGCCGTCGGCGTTTCCTTGGACCACCTGCAGAATGTGGCCGCTGACTTGGACGCGAACTGGGACCGGCTGGAAAGCCACCCTCCCCGGAAGCGGCACATCCCGGCTGTGGATCTTGGCCCGATCCTGCGCCAGACTGCCGAGGTCCTCGCACACGCTGATCACTGCACGGATTCGGCCGACAAGTTGTTCATCGCTTTCGAACACATCAGGAGCTGGCACGGCCGGCTGGCCGAGGCCGAGACCGGGGAACTCGGCCTGGTGCTCGAACTCCTGCACTCTGTTCCACAGAAGGGCTTCGGCGGCGGGCAAAAAGGCAACTGGTCCATTAACGTGGCCGACGTGCGAACCTCCTGCAAGGACCTGGCCGACCAGGCTATCGCCCTGCGCAACAGCTTCGTCGAACCCGCCGTCGAAACGGTCACGGCCGCCATGGCTGCGGTACTCGTGCAGGCTGCACGCGAACGCCAGCACAGCGGCGAGCTGGAGTATCACGATCTCCTAATTCACGCCCGGGACCTGCTGGTCGGCGAAGACAAGCAGGCTGTACATACGACGCTCCACAATCGCTACCGCTGCATCATGCTGGACGAGTTCCAAGACACGGACCCCATTCAGGCGGAATTGGCCACCCGGATCTCAGCCGACGACGTGTGTGGACCCGACGGGTGGGAGCAGCTAGCCATCCCCGCAGGCCGGCTGTTCACAGTGGGCGACCCCAAGCAATCCATTTACCGTTTCCGCAGGGCGGACATTGCCACTTACTTGGCGGCCCAGGAGCGCTTCTCCAACGACCAAAGGTCGGCAATCGCTTCGCTCCAGACCAACTTCCGGTCAACCGGACGCCTCCTCGATTGGATCAACGCCACGTTCGGGCAGCTCATTAGGCCGAGTGGGACCATTCAGCCTGAGTACCACGCGCTGACGCCCGATCCGCAACGCCCCGAATGGAGCGAAGAAAACGGTCCGGCTGTCTCCGTTATCGGCCGTGCAGGCGCCCAGCCCGGAGAATCCGGGAAGGTCTCCGCTGACGACATGCGCCGGCAGGAAGCAGCCGACGTTGCTGCTGCGATCAGAATCGCGACCGGCACCGCAGGGCTGCCGGCGTGGCAGAAGCAAAGCAAGCGCTCCGGCGATTTCACATGTTCACCGGTCCAGCTGAAGGACATTTGCGTCCTGATCCCCACCCGCACGTCCCTTGCCGCCCTCGAGGATGCGCTTGATGACGCCGGCATCGAGTACCGGGCGGAAGCGTCATCGTTGGTCTACTCCACCCAGGAGGTCACCGACCTGCTACTCGCCTTGCGGGCAATTTCAAACACGGCGGACGAAGCTGCGCTGGTATTGACCCTTCGATCGGCGATGTTCGGATGCGGCGATGATGAGCTGTTCGAGTGGAAAAAAGCCGGAGGACATTGGAACCTCTTCTCCACCCCGCCGGACGCGGTCAAAGACTCCACCGTCGCGCACTCCCTTCAGTACCTTGCCGCACTGTGCCGTGACATCGAAGTTTTGACGCCAGCTGAAATCATGGAGCGGCTAGTAACTGACCGGCGCATGCTGGAAGCAGCGATTGACGCCCCCCGTTACCGCGATGTGTGGCGTCGGCTCCGGTTCGTCATTGATCAGGCCAGGGCTTGGACGGAGGCAACGCACGGCGGGCTGCGCGACTACCTCGTGTGGGCGGCGGTACAGCAGGAGGAAAATTCGCGGGTCAAGGAAGCCGTAGTGCCGGAGACCGACGTCCAGGCCGTACGAATCATGACCATCCACGCGTCCAAGGGTCTGGAATTCCCCATGGTGATTCTGGCCGGGACCGGATCCGGTCCCAACAATCAGAAGTCCGCTGCCCTCTGGGATCAGAAGTCGCAACTGCAAGTGCACTTCATCGGCGATATCCGGTCAGCTGGATACGGGAGCGCGGAAGGCGTGGAAAAGCTATTCGATGACGCCGAGCGACGCCGTCTGCTCTACGTCGCCTGCACCCGTGCGGAAAGCCATCTGGTCGTCTCGCACTACGTGAACGCCAAGAATAGTCTTGGCCAGTTCCTCAAGGACGCAGCAGACGCCGCTTCAGCGCCGGACCTCCACATCCCGGAGGACATGCCGTTAGTAGGCAGAACGCCTCACGAGGTCTTGCCAGTCGAACCGTACGAAGCCTGGGAGCGGCGCCGCGAAACATGGCAGATGTCCTCGGCTGTAGTGTCCACCACTTCGGTCACGGCCATTGCAAAGGGCGCGCCGAACGGACAAAGGGGCCTGGAAACCGCTGGGGCACCGCAGTTTGTGGGTGTGGAAGACGACGCACAGCTACCGGAATTCTCGGAGCCAGGAGCGGACCACGGCACGGACTTTGGTACCGCACTGCACCGGCTGCTCGAACTGACCGACCTGCGTGAGGCCGAGAACTTTGAGGCGCTGACCGAAAGGGTCGCCAGCGCAGCCGGTCTTAATGATCCTGCCGGCCTCGCCGAGCGTGCCCGCTCTGCCCTGAGGAGTGCACCTGTTCAGAGGGCTGCCGACCGGGATCACTGGATAGAGCTTCCCGTCGTCACGTCCATTGATGGCGTGACATTGGAGGGCATCATCGACCTGATGTACCGCGAAGACAATGGGACGCTGGTTATCGCCGACTTCAAGACAGACATCAGTGTCAAGCAGGAAACAATGGCAGCATACTGGCGCCAGTTGTCGACGTACGCGCAGATGATGGGGCGTATCACCGGGCAGACAGTGAGCGAGCTCATCCTGATCTTCTGCCGGCCCGGACAATCCGAGGTCTTTCGGCAACGCATCGAGGAACAGTAGTAATGGCGGCGCGCCACTTCGGCTCTCACATAAAGGCGAAGGCCCGCCGCGCACGCCAATACGGTGTGCTCCGACACATACTTGCGCAACCTCGCTGGGTGTCCGGTGCCGGTACTCACACAGCACCGAACCTGCGGCCGCCGTGCCCAGTTCGAATTCAGTCTCAGTTCGGAATTACCGCTTTCACTGCCAATACTTTAGGAACCAACAATGGAAAATGAGATTCAGCTAATCAGTGACGGTGACGGCCTAGCGGTCATCGGTGATCCGGCGGCAGTGGAGCGCTTCTTGGTGTCTGAAGGACTGCCGTCGAAGGATCTGGGGCTGCAACGGCTTCAGCCTGCCCTCGGTAGCGCGGCCGGAGTCTTGCAGCTAAGTTCTGAAATTGCTGCCAATTCAGGTCGGTGGGTGAAGCTGACTGAGGAGTCCGCGCAGGCCATCAAAAAGTACGGCCTGATGCAGAGTTCGACGACGGGGCTCAGTCTAGGTGTTGTCCAAGCAAAGGGCCAAGCCCAAGGGATCAAAGCAATCGTCCAGTTCGCCCAAGGACCAGGATCGCTTCTGGCAAACCCGGCCATTCTGGCTGGTGCCGCGGGGATCATGGCACAGGTTGCGATGCAACAAACCATGGACGAGATCACCGATTATCTTGCCACGATAGATGAGAAAGTCGACGATGTGCTCCGCGCCCAGAAGGACGCTGTGTTAGCGGACATGATCGGAGTGGATTTCGTTATCGAGGAGGCTATGACCATTCGAGAGCGAGTTGGCAGGGTCTCCGAGGTCACGTGGTCGAAGGTCCAGGGGACATCGATGACGATCGCGCGGACCCAAGCGTACACTCTGCGTCAACTCGACGCGCTAGCGGAGAAGATGGAAGAAAAATCGAAAGTGGGTGACCTGGCCACGACTGCCAAGGAGGCCGAGTCCAAGGTTCAGGAGTGGCTCGCCGTTCTGGCTCGTTGCTTCCAGCTGCAAGACGCGATCGCCGTGCTCGAACTTGATCGCGTACTGGACGCATCTCCGGATGAGCTGGACCAGCATCGCCTTGCTCTGGGGGCTGCCCGGCAAAACCGGTTGGAACTCATCGCACGGAGCACCAAACGACTGATGGCCCGCATGGATGCGGCTGCTGCCACAGCCAACGCGAAAGTGCTACTGCACCCGGCCGCGTCGCGGGCAGTGGTGTATTCGAGCAACTATGTCGCGACCGGCGTCATGGACTTTCACGGGCGGCTCGGGATCGAGGACGGCCGGCAGTCATTGGAAGCGCGCCGATGGTTGGACGCGATGACGGAAGTAAGGGACAAGGCGCTCGAGACAGGAGCCGAGGGAATCGATGCCGCGGGTCGCCTCGGCAACGAGACCCTCGATCGCGCCAGATCGGTGAAAGGCAAACTTTCCAGCATGATCGGCGAGCGAGGCTCTGCCAGCGCAGGGATAACGAAAAGGGTGACGAGGAAATCTGAGTGAGCCCCGGCTATCAACCGTCCATAGGACAGTTCATTGCGATCTACTGCGTTCGAACCCGCTCTCACCCCGAGACGACCTCGTTTAGTTAGCAAGGCGAAGCCCGACTAAGGCAACTGGCTTTAGTTAAAATTGGTCCGGGACAGGATGCGGTCAGGCAGGGTCGTCGCCGTCAGTCGGTTTGATGGGCACGGACCGGGGGAACAGCGGCGTGTCGTCAGGCTGACCCCGGTCCACAAATGCACCCGTGGCGATCCAGTCGAGGCTTGAGACGTAGGGCTTATCCTTCATCTCCTCGTGGAGCTTCCGGAGGTCACCTACGGTCGCATCATGGCTCCACATTCGGCCGCCAGGTTCGAGGCATTCAGGACTCTTCGAAACTTCATCCGTAAACGTGGAGTGCTGCACCGTAGCCCAGGGGCAGCCCATGGCCATTGAGCCAGGACGCCATCACCTCACAGGCCGCTGCGAGGCTCAGGTTCTGAGACGGAGCGACTCCTGTGTGTGGCTCGTTCCCCGCCTCATCCGCCAAAGGCCCCAGCCCGATGCGCCAGTTATTGGTGGTCCCTCCGCTGACCATTGCAACCTCTACGTGGTAGCCGTTTCCCGTGCTCATGGCCTGGGCGTACCTCCCGTAGTGCGTCACATCGATATGCCTGCTCTGCACAACCAGCCAGTCGCCGTCGTGGCGGACCGCTTGAATAAGGCCAACCAGATGGGAGGATGACTCCACGTCGTGCCAGCCCGTGTCCCACGTCCCCACCTGGGCTTTCCATTCCAACAGTTCGTGGTATTCAAGTTCGAGTCTTAGTTCCAGTGAGGATTCGGGAAGTGCGGTCGTATCTAGCATGTCGGTGCCTTTCATCTCTAACCGATACCCTCATTGTCAGAGCCCCCACTGACATTTGTTCGGCCGAAGCGACCCCTGCCCAAGCTGACCATGCAGTCGGGGCATTGCTACTCGGCCTGTGTCCCTGAAGGGAGGCCGACCGCTCGGCTAAAGGGGTACCGTATGGATAACCGGGAAGCCAACCCAGAAGTAGCCGCGGCGAAGGCGATCGCGACCATCGCTCACAGGTTCCAGGTGACAAGCTCGGCGATCCCTACCTCGGACATCCCTGCCGAGTGGCGGCCAGACTGGACGACGGGAAGCAGACCGCGGCCGCATGGCTTCACGACGTCGTCGAAGACTGCGGCATCACCGCGGACGACCTGGCAGCCGCAGGCATCAGCAGCGAGGTGATTGACGCCGTCGTCCTGCTTACTCGTTCCCAGGACAACAACGGCAGCCGCTATTACGAGGCCATCCGAAGCAGTTCCATCGCCTTGGCTGTGAAGCTGGCGGACATCGCGGACTACACCGATCCCGCGCGGACCGGGCGCTTGGAGCCCGACGTTAAGGAGCGGCTTGCGCGGAAGTATGCCAAGGCGCTGGAGCTCCTGGCGCACTGACAGCACGTGCCGTCACCACCAGCGATGCCGGCACTCCGGGTTCTGGCAAGCCCACTCCGGAATGCCGAACTCAACCTTTCCGGTCGCCGGATAGATCCGCTCCTCCGTCGTCAGACAGCACCCGGCGAACTCCGTCTTCGAGTATTCAGCCATGGCGTCAGGCATCATCATGCCGTATGCGATCCGCCAGGACTCGTGCCCGCAGATCGGGCATTTCCGCACAGTTGCCCGCTTCTTTGCCGGCTTCAGTTCTTTGGTCATGGCTGCAATGTAGCCCCGGGCAGCGACAACAGGGGCGGTTACAAAAAACTCTTCGCACTAAACTATTTTTGTAAGTACTCCGGTGAGAAGGGAGCAGGTCGGGAGTGGAGTTCACGTGAGACGCTCCCGGCGAACGGGCACCCCATACAGGGCACCGTACTGGCGCCGCCGGAACAACAAAGGTAAGTCGGTTGCGGCGGCTGCTACCGAGTAAGCACGGGAGGAGCGGCACCACGCCCAACCATCGTCGCCACCTACCCCTCGCAGGCCACCCCGTCGCCGTCCCCGTCCAGGCCCGACCGGTAGCCGGCCGAATCGGCGTACAGCGGCGCGGCTCCGGCGGCCACCGCCTCCGCGCAGTTGGCGTAGTAGACGACAGCCGGGGCGGCGGGCTCAACGGAAGTCGGTGCCAGCTGGCCCGGGCAGCCGGCGAGGATGCCCGCCATCGCGTCGTGTTCGGCCTGCGTCACCCACAGCCCGTACCGCGCCTTCACGGAAACCTGCCGGGCGACGTACTCACAGCGGAAGCCCTTGTTCGGGGGCAGCCAGGTGGCGGCGTCACCGTCGCCCTTTTGCTGGTTGGTGGGGCCGTCTGTCGCCTGCAGGTTCTGCGGATCGTTGGCGAACGCCGTCCGGACCTCCGTGCTCAGCAGCTGGCCGCCCTTCTGCCATGCATCGCTGAGCGCCACAACGTGGTCGATCTGCACAGCGCTGCTGGTGGTGGTGCCGCGGACGAAGCTGATGGTGGTGCCCGTGTAGGGATCGGCGAGGATCCCGGTCTTCACCGTGCAGGGGACGCTGTTGGTGTACGTCACCTCGGTCAGGTCCCGGCCGAGGATGTCGTTGCGGGTGTCGCAGCCGTTCTGGTCCACGTCCGCCCACGTGGGCCCGAACAGAGCCCGCTCATAGCCCGTCTTGGGCGCCCGGCCCTTGACCGGGAGGGTGGCCAGCAGGTCGGCCGCCTCGACGGCGGTGGCAGAATCGACGGCGGGCTCGGCGGCCGTCGTGTTACTGCCGTCCAGCGCGGCGGCAGCACCCGCCGGCACACCGGAAGTGAGCGCAAGGAAAGCAGCAAGGACGACGGCGGCCGCCCTCCTTTTCGCAGACAGCCAGGCCGGGAAGCGGGACAAGGACGTGTCGTTCAGCATGCGGTTCCCCCGTTGTGCGCTCGAAAATTCCCGGCGCATAGACAGCAGAGCCGCTTTACGCCGGGAACGAGTTTAGGGTCCCCCGGCCTCTCGAAATGGCCGTTCTGGCCAGGCTGGGGAAATCCTGCCGGACACCTGCGCTGATCCTGCGCCTGGCGGAACAGAGAAGCGGACCTGCAGCAAAAAGGTGACCAAAAGGGCCCGGCGGCGGGCCCGCGATGGTGCCGGCCCGCCGTCGAACCTTTTCCGGGGCCGGATCAGCCGAACAGCGCCGCCACGCGGGTCAGGGTCTGGAAGACGCCGTACGCCAGCGGCAGCCCGACGAGCGCCCAGGCCACTGCAAGTTTGCCGGCGGATACCTTGACGGGCGCCAGCCCGCGGGAAGTGTTCTCCATTTCAGGCCTCCATCGCAGCTTCGTGTTCCCGTCCGCGGTCCGGGCGGGGTTCGTGGAATCGTGCGTCCACCGGCTTCACCAGCAGGTTGGCCAGGAACCCGACCACCAGCAGCGCCACCATGGTCAGCAGCGCCGGCTGGTAGGAGGCCGCGTTCAGCTGGCCGGGCTTGCCCTGGGCGTCCAGGAACGCGTTGACGATCAGCGGACCGGCCACCCCGGCAGCGGACCAGGCGGTCAGCAGCCGGCCGTGGATGGCGCCAACCTGGAACGTCCCGAAAAGGTCCCGCAGGTAGGCCGGCACCGTCGCGAATCCGCCCCCGTAGAAGGAGATGATGACAAACGCCAGCGCCACATAGAGGACTGTGGTGGCTGAACCGGCCAGCGCCAGCACCGTGTAGAGCACGGCCCCGACGCCGAGGTACACCATGTAGATGCGCTTCCGGCCGGTGATGTCGGAGGTGGCGGACCAGGCGAACCGCCCGGCCATGTTGCCAATGGACAGCAGCCCCACGAAGCCTGCGGCGACGGCGGCACTCACCAGGGAGCCGCCGTCGGACGTCCGGAAGAAGTCCTGGATCATCGGCGCGGCCTGTTCCAGGATGCCGATGCCCGCGGTGACGTTGCAGAACAGCGCAATCCAGACCAGCCAGAACTGCCGGGTCTTGACGGCGTTCCGGGCGGAGACGTTCTCCGTGGTGACGAGCTTGGCGGCCTTCACCTTGGCGGGGTCGAACCCGGCAGGCCGCCAGCCGTCGGCCGGGACCTTGATGGTGAAGGCGCCAAAGAGCATGTAGGCCAGATAGACGACGGCGAGGGTCAGGAAGAGCCTGCCCACGGCGTCGCCGCTGGCGACCCAGTCCTTCGCGCCGGAGTTGGGATCGTACAGTTTGAGCAGCGCGGTGGAGACGGGGCTGGCGATCAGCGCGCCGCCGCCGAAGCCCATGATGGCCATGCCGGTGGCGAGGCCGGGCCGGTCCGGGAACCACTTGATCAGGGTGGACACCGGCGAGATGTAGCCGATGCCCAGGCCGATGCCGCCCACCACGCCGTAGCCCAGGTAGACCAGCCACAGCTGGTGCGTGAAGATGCCGAGCGAGCCGATCAGGAAGCCGCCGGACCAGAACACGGCCGGCGGGCGCCATGGGATGGGCGCATCGTCGAGCCCGCAGTCGGGGGCTCCAGGCAGGCGCAGCAGTGAGGTGCATTGCGGAGAGACCGGAATGCACGTGGGCGGTAGTGGCACTGGCTTTACGGAGACTGGGCGAGTATCACGTCGGCGTCGCGGGTCTGTCTGTAGCCACTGCCTTGCCGTTGGCCCTAGTTAATGGTTGGACGTCGCCGATCGGCTGGGAACCGTAGTGCTCCGCCAGCCTCGCCAGGCCCTCATCGATCGACACAGCGGGAGTCCAGTCGAGGAGTTCCCGGGTCTCACGCTGGTCGAACCAGTGGGCGGTGGAGAGCTGCTCGGCGAGGAACCGGGTCATCGGCGGTTCCTCTTTCCTTCCGGTCCAGGTCCACAGCTTCTCCACGACCGCTCCTGCCGCCCGTGCCACCGCACCCGGCACCGACCACGACGGCGCGGGGACCCCTCCCGCGGTGCAGATGCCTGCCAGCAGCTCCCCCACCGGCCGCGGCTCGCCGTTGCTCACAACGACAGCCCTGCCGTGCACGTGTTCCATCCGGTGCAGTGCGGCGACGATGGCCGCGGCGGCGTTGTCCACGTAGGTGGTGTCGATCAGGGCCGCACCGGCGTCGAGCAGCGGCAGGCGGCCGCGGCTGGCCCGTGCCAGGACGCGCTCCACCAGCTGGGTGTCACCGGGGCCCCAGACGATGTGCGGGCGTACGGCTGCCACCCGGAAGTCCGGGGCGTCGGCTGCCAGCGCCAGCAGCTCAGCCCGGGCCTTGGTGCGTGAGTAGTCGCCGTGGGCGCGCTCCGGGTCAGCCGGCTCTGCGCCAAGCCCGGCAATGGCGGCACCGGAGTTGGCCACAGACGGGGAGGACACGTAGACCACGTCCCGCACTCCCGCCGCACGGGCGCAATGGAGCAGGCGGCGGGTTCCTTCGACATTCACCTCATCGAACTCCGCGGCGCGGCCCGTGAAGGAAACCTTCGCCGCCAGGTGGATGATTCCTTCCGCGCCTTCGACTGCTCTCCGGAGCGCTTCAGCGTCCGTGACAGACCCGCAGAAGTCCGTGGCGCCGTCGACCCCTGAGGGACGGCGCTGAAAGGTGCTGACGTCATGGCCCTGGCACACCAGCAGCCGCGCAGCTTCTCCCCCGAGCAGTCCGCTTGCCCCGGTGACCAGGACCCTCATGGCTTTCCTGGCCGGCCGCCGGCCAGTACCCGCGTAGCCCAGCGGGACAGCCGGCTCCTGTCGATCTTGGCATTGTGCCGGATGTCGGTGGGCTGTGCGGGGGCCTCAAGCACAGCCGACACCTGGACGCCGGCCTCCCGCGCTGCCCTGCGGACTCTCCCGGCGAGCTGCGGGGCGGCGGGGCCCGCTTTCCGCGCGGCCGGGACAGTCTCGACGACGGCGACGACGGCCTGGGCGCCCGCCGGTCCGACACCGGTGACCGCCGCCAGCCGGACGCCCTCCAGGCGTTCGATGGCCTGCTCCGCGCCCACAGGCGTCACCACAGCACCTGGCGCCGTCACCACATGGGCGAGTCGTCCCTCCACCCACAGCCGGCCGGCGCCGTCGAAATGCCCCACATCGCCGGTGCGGTGCCAGCCGGGCAGGCTGGCGCTCTCCTGCTGGGTCAGCCAGAGCCGGTCATACGCTTCCTTGACGTGCGGCGCGCTGACCAGGATCTCGCCGGTCACGCCGGGCCCGGTCACGGGCTGGGATCCTGGCGCGGCGCCATCCGCCGCAAGCGGCACGACGGCCAGCCGGGCACCATGCACCGGCCACCCCACGCACACGCCATTGCCTGCTCCCACTACAGTGCCGGCGGCAGCATCGGCGTCGGCGGCCTGGATCTGTTCCAGGCTGATGTCGGTCACCGGCAGCGCCTCAGTCATCCCGTACGGGGTATGCAGCGAGGCCCGGGGCAGCAGCCGCTGAACTTCTGCCAGCAGCGGTTCAGGGACGGGCGCGCCGGCAGAGAGCAGCAATCCGATGCCGCCCAAAGCTTTCCGCCCTGCTGCGTCCAGGTCATCCCGGGTGGCAAGGACGTTGCGCAACGCGGCCGGCGAGGCGAAGACCACCGTGGCGTCGATCGCCGCGGCGGCTGCGGCGAGCGCGCCCGCGGTCAGGGTGCGGGGCGCGGTGACGTCCATGGCCGGCGTCACCGACACCGCTCCAAGTGCCGGCCCCAGTAGGGCGAACGGCGCAAAACCGGCCACAAGCCGTGCTCCCGGACGGATGTCAAAGGTTGCGGCCACCGTGTCCCGCATCGCGGCAAGCTGCCGGTGGGCATAGAGCACGCCTTTGGCGGGGCCAGTCGAACCCGAGGTGAAGAGCACGGCGGCCGGGGCATCCGGATCCACCTTGTCCCCCGGCTGAGGTGAACCGCGGCCGGCACCGGTACGCGCCAGCGCGTCGAGGGAGGCCTCGACGCCCAGCATCCGACCGCGGGCGGCCGGCAGCTCCCGCACACTGATCCGGCGTCCAGGCCAGCCGAGCACTGAGGCGGCCGCGAGCGCCCTGTCGATTCCGATCAGGAAATCCGGGGTGGCGCCTTTCACAGCGCGGCTGAGGCCCCTGGTTCCGAGTCCGGCGTCGGCCACCACCACCACGGCGCCCAGCCGGAGGCAGGCGTAAAGGGCGACGGTCAGGTCCACCCCCGGCGGAACCATCAGGCTCACCCGGCTGCCGCTGTCCACGCCGGCTTCCCGGAGCCCCGCGGCCAGGTCCAGGATGTTCCGGTCCAGCTGCTGCCAGCTGAGCGAGCGGGCCACCGTGCCGTCCGGCGCCATTTCCGCGACGGCGGTGTCCGCGCCCGCGGGCCCTGACGCCTGCCTGCCCAGCAGGTCCCACAGGGGCAGGAATTCCTCCGTCTGCTCCGGCTCGGCTCGGTCCGGCCCATGTCCGCCGGGAGTGGGGGCTCCGGCTTCCGGGGACCCGGCGTCGGCGGCAACGTTCGCGGCGAGCCATTGGAAAATCGGGGCGGCTATGTTCCGGTCTTCCGCCACGAGATGGCCGGCGCCCTCGAAGCGGTGCACATCCGCATGCGGAAGCCGGGTAAGGAGGTCCTTGAGGTACCGGTCCGAAAAAACTGGATCGCGGGGGCCCCAGAGCATCAGCGCCGGGACCTTCAACCCGGGCAGCCCTTCCGCCACCGCGGTGAGCGCGGAAAAACTGGGGTGGGATGTGTCCACGGGGATGTCCGCGACAAAGTTCCCTACCCCAGTGCGGCGGTGGGCTCCGCGGTAGGGCGCCATGTAGGCCTTGCGGACGTCGGCGGGCAGCGGCGGGTGGGCGAGCGAGTGCGTTACCCGAAGGAACGCGTCCGTCGTCGTCGTTCCCCAATCGTGGACGGCGGGGTGCAGGGCAAGCCGCAGGGCCGGCGGGATTGCCGAGCCGGAGGGTTGGTGGACGGCCGTGTTGGTCAGCACCACCCCGGCGAGGTGCTGCGGGTGCGCCAGGGCCCAGCCCAGGCTGATGACGCCGCCCCAGTCGTGGCCCGCCGTCACCACCGGTCCGGCCAGGCCGAGTGCGTCGGTCAGGTCGCCGAGATCGCTGATGCGGTCGGCCAGGCGCCGGAAGGTGCCGGTGCGTTCCGAGTAGCCCATGTCCAATTGGTCCACCGCCACAACCCGCCACGGGTGGGCGGGATCCGATCCGGCTGCCAGCAGCGTCCGCCACAGGTACGACCAGGTGGGGTTGCCGTGCACGCACAGCAGGGTACCGGCAGGGACCAGGCCGAGGCGGGAGAGCTGGGCGCCGTTGTCCAGCAGGTGCCAGCGGCGGACCGTGCCCGGGGCATCGGCGTCGGAGGTGGAGGCGACGTCAATGGTGCGCGACCATTCCTGGTCCACACCAGGCCAGTTGGGGGTTACCAAAGAATCTCCAGCATGGCGGTGTTCAGCCCGGACCCGACGCCCATGCACAGGACCCGGTCCCCCGCTACCAGGGACTGGGCCTCAGCGGCGAGGGTCATGGGGAGTGAGGCCGGGCCCACATTGCCCCAGTGCGTGAAAGTGATGGGCACCCTCGAGGGGTCCAGGTTGATGGCGTCGATAATCGCCTGCGTGTAGGCATTGCTCACCTGGTGCGTGACATAACGGTCCATGGCGGCCCAGTCCCACTCCGGCCGGGCTTCATGCCAGGCGTCGACGACGAGCTGGAGGCCGCCGTCGAGCAGTCCTCTCGTGTCGGTGGTCATGCCGTCAAGGCCGCCCACGCACAACCCGTGGTGTTCGGTGCCGGCGCGCATCACCCCGCCGATGATCCGGTGGGCACCGTGATGCTTGTCCGCGGGACCCAGGACGGCGGCAGCAGCTCCAGAGCCCAGGGTGAGTGTGGCGAACTCGCGGTTGAAGTCCTCCCGCGTGGTCTCGGGCCGCTGGAGGCGGGCCAGCGTGGCCTCCTGGGTGGCCTCGGCATCCTCGGCGTTGACGATCACCGCGTACCTGATCTGCCCCGAGTCGATCATGCTGGCCGCCAGGGTCAGGCCGTTCACAAACCCCAGGCAGGCGTTGGCCAGGTCGAAATTCATGGCCGACGACGGCAACCCAAGTCCATGATGGATCTTGACCGCGACGGACGGTTCAAGGTTCCGCCGGGTCACCGAGGTGTTGATCAGCAGGCCGACGTCGGACGCTTCGACGCCAGCCTCGGCCAGGGCCTTGGCGCCCACCTCGGTGGCCGCATCGTCAAAAGAAGTCCCGGCCGCCCACCAGCGGCGGTGCGTGACGCCGGCAACACGCTCAAGCAGCCCCGGCGGGAAGTTCAGCCGCTGCAAGGTCGGCGCCAGCCTGCGGTCGAAATCCGTAGAACTCACGATCTTGGGCGCCTCGACGCTGCTGACCGAGAGCAGCGCGGTGTTGCTGTGCCGGAAGGTTGCATTCCCTGCCAATGAAAGCCCCTGTTCGTTTCCGTCCTACATCATTCCGGTGACTTTACCCATAAGCGCGCGATCCTGTTGGGAAGTACCGCAAAACCCGGACGTTCACCCCGGTTCAGGCCTGGCCGTGCTGTCAGCGGACTGACCGGATGCCATTGGTAAGCATGCTTAGAATATAGTCGCATCGACGGGCGGCCCCTAACGTGTGACGCGCCCCGGCATGGTCACCATGACGAGACAGGGTCTGACAGACCCTGCCTCAGCGAGAATAAATCCGGTAACTTTGTGGTTGGAACTTCCGGGCCAGCGACGTCCCTTTCCGCGCCACCCCCTTTGAATGGATCCACTCCCCCATGTCTTCCGCCCTGCCTTTGCCTGCGCCCAAACGCTTTCCGCTCGCCGCGATGCTGGTCCTCGCCACCATCGCGTTCACGGCGATCACCACCGAGCTCCTGCCGTCCGGCCTGCTGCCCCAGATCAGCGACGGCCTGACTGTGTCCGAGCCCGTGGCCGGGTACCTCGCCGCCGCCTACGCCGCCGTCATCGTGGTCACGGTGATCCCGGCCGCCCGGCTGCTCGCGAGAGTTCCACGGAAGACCCTGCTCGTCTCGCTCGTCCTGACGTTCGCACTGAGCAACGTGCTCGTGGGCCTCGCCCCCAACTTCGCCGCGGCCATGGGCGCCCGGCTGGTCGGCGGTCTGGCGCACGGCCTGCTCTGGACGACCATGGCGCCGTTCGTCTCCCGTGTGGTCCCGGCCGACAAGGTGGGCAAGGCCCTGGCCATCGTCTTCAGCGGCAACAGCCTGGGCCTGGCCATCGGCGCTCCCCTCGGCACCGCACTGGGAACGTTCTTCGGCTGGCGCGCGGCGTTCCTCTTCCTCGCCGGTTTCGGCCTGCTGCTGACCGGGCTGGCCCTCTGGCTGCTGCCCCTTGTCCGCCGGACTCCCGACGCCGTCCGCCCCTCCATGCGGCTGGCCATCGCCCAGCCCGGCGTGAAGTCGGTGGCGATCGCCTGGCCGCTGCTTGTCCTGGCCCACTTCGCGCTCTTCACCTACATCGCGCCGTTCATCCGCGAAGCCGGCCTGCCTGACTACGCCATCAGCCTCTCCCTCACAGTGCTCGGCGCCGCCGGCCTCCTCGGCATATGGATCGCGGGCATCACCGTGGACACCCGGCCCCGCCGTTCGCTTCTGATTACGACGGCGGCCATCGCCGTCGCGATGCTCCTCCTGCCGCTCGGCGGCGGAATCTTCCCGGTCGCCATGGTGCTGATGACCGTCTGGGGTGCAGGTCTCGGCGCAATCGGCATCTTCAACCAGGCCGCCATCCTCCGCGCCGGCGGCGAATACCGGGATGCCGCCAACGGCCTCACCGTCCTGACCATCCAGCTCGGCATCACCGTCGGCGCCCTCTACGGCTCCGCCGCCCTGGTCCTGGCCGGCCCGCTCATGGTTCCCGTAGCCGCCGCGCTGCCGGTCGTCGTGGCCCTTGCCATCACGCTGGCCGGCAAGCGGCACGCCTACCCGCCGGGCCGCAAAGAGCGCGGTTGGTCTGAGGCGGAAGCCGGCACTCCAGCACTGATAGAGGCTGGCAAGTAGCGCCACCAGCGTACTAGTTTAGGGTCCTTCGTATTAGGGCATGGTTGCTCTGTTTGTTCCCGTAGGGGCGGTGGCCGCCAGCGGCCAGTCGGCATCTGAGTCCGTAGGCCTAGGCCTTCCCGGACCGTCCTGGGACGAGATCCAACACCGGGCATTCACCAGTACCTGGGCGTCGCGGGTATGGTCCACGATCCCGACCACCATGCCGGATCCGGGCCGTCCGACGTAGGCCCAGGCATGCTCATCGCCACCCAGCACATCCACCCCTAAGAGCCGGTCCGTCGCTACGATCCGGCGGGATGCTTCCACTCGGACGGCGTCCCAGACGCTGTGCCAGAACACGCCCGACTGGTGGGCCATAGCGGAAACCAAGGTATCGAAACGCTGCAGCGCGTCGGTCGCCCACCCGCCTGCCCTGGTCGTGAGTTTCGCCAGGGATACCGCCATCGGATACTCCTCGGTGAACGTTGTTCTGGGGAAGCCCGGATCCGGGCACCGCCAGACGCGCTTGGCCCAGAGCAGCCGCACCGGCCGGCCGAAACACGGAATGTTACGGAGCCGAACCCTCCGGCGGCCATGTCCCACGGCAACGACGCCGCAGTCCAGACAGCCCGTGACATCCTCCCCGGTCTCGACGCCCAGAACCAGGCCGACCCCGGTCGCCGTGACGGAGCTGGTGGGGATGCCCTCGACACCGAGCACTGGAACGCCATCAAAGTTAGAAGAGTATCTTCACTCGTTATGCGCTAGGCGGCAGTCCCTAACTCCGCTAACTTACACGTTGTCCGAAGCTTCTTGAGCTGTTGGTGTCATACGTTCTATGCGATTGCGCAACTCCTGCTGCAGAGCAGTGTCTTGACGAATCTGTACCATGACCATAGCGGTGTAGTCGTCAACGGAGTTGCAGAGAAGGGCTTTAGCAACTCTGTTGCGATAGCCAGATTCCCGAATAGGAAACTCGAGCATAAACGCTTCTAAATCAGGTTGCACTACAAGTGTCTCATATTGAGCTGCAAAACTGTCTCGGTCTAGATTGTGAGTTAGTGCAATAGAGTTTTTATCAAGACATTTTTGCGTTATAGAGTCGACTTGCGCAGAAAGCACCGTTCTTGCGTTTGCGAGCACAGCCTGCGTAATGATGCGGTCTTTGACATCTTTGCGCTTGAGCTCCTCAGCGGATTCCGCATGACACTTCTCGAGCAACTCTATATAATCTAGATCACGCGCGGCGGCCTGTTTCTCAGCAAGGGTAGCTTGGCATACAGGCAGAAACAGAAGGTTCTCTATCTCATGGCTCGCGTTTACCCAGATCCCATCCTTGGCGAACGCCTCAACTTCCGCTTGGGTGCGGCGATCTGCGTCAATTATTCCTCTGCATTCAACCCAGGCAAAGTCCTTAAGATTCCTTAGACTCTTCGTGGAGCGAATAACTTCACCACATGAGCCAACAGGAACAACGTGCCAATCAGGATAAAGAGCTGTATACAGCTGATCATCTAAGCCGCCTTGGATTCCTTCGCAGAACAGGATGCGACGCCTCGCTCCAAGAATGGCCTGCACGACCCCATCAGGGATGCCCCCTCCTGACGGTACTTCCTGTATATCCCACTTCGCGATCCGCCCTTGGCGCCAGATGCTTTCCTTTAGTACGAGAACCGAGGCTCCGCCAGTCTTCAACTCACTAGCTAATTCGATGTCGTGCGTGAACACAATAAATGAACAGTCTGGGCGCTCGTGCAGCGCAGAAGTAACAAGCGGGGCGCTGACCGATCTGTGCAAATGGCGTTCTGGCTCGTCGAGCAGAATGATGGCGTCTTCGCCCGCTGTCAAAACTTCCCCCGCTAAGATCAGGCCACTTTTTTCACCATCGGACATCATGGCAATTTGATACTCGACTCCTAAAGCATTTTTGGTGGACAGCTCACCTAGCTCACTGATGCTGATTGAGACGTCGAGACCTGCCCGTTGGAGTATGCGATTAAGCTTCACGAAAGGCCTTTCGCCAAGAGCCTTCCAATCCGACTGGGACTCCACAGCCATAGCTATCTTGGCGTTGTGGAAGTTTTCCGCTGACGAAAGATCGAGGAGAAGGATCGAATTCCTGTTGTCGCCCAATACGTCCTTCCATCGCGACTCGTCTTCCTTGTCTTGATGGTCCCAATATGACCCATTTGACAATCGACTCGAGGGGGTGAGGCTCGATGCGGACGTACTCAACCATATTTGACGATGAGCAACCAGTCTTTCAATCGTTTTATCCGCTGGACACTCGCGCATCATCCAGGTAGCTAGTCCAGACTTACCAGCACCGTTCGCACCGAGGACTACTGTCGTTTGCCCCGCACTGGCAGTTATGCCCGTGGTTCCGTCGAGTGTGGGAACCTGCCAAGCATGAAGGGGCGTTCCTGATTGTGCTGTCGAGATTTCGGGCATGATGTCATTCTATTCAGGGGGATGCCGCGAACGGTCTCATCCGTCCTGACCATCCAGCTCGGCATCATTGTCGGCGCGCTTTACGGCTCGGCCGCCCTGGTCCTGGCCGGCCCGCTAATGGTGCCCGTCGCCGCGGCGCTGCGGGTCGCCGTCGCACTTTATCATTACGCTGGCGGGGAGGCGGCACGCCTACCCGCCCGGCCGCAAAAAGCGCGGCTGATCGGAGCCGGAAGCCGCGGAGCCGGTGCACCAGCACTAAAAAGGAGGCCGGAATCCCGGCCTCCTTTTTGCTGCCATCCCTACTCACATCCCCGGCATCAGCCCAAGCTGCCCCATCATGGAGGCGACGTCCGGATGGGCGCGGAAGGAGACGATCTTTCCGTCCCTGATGGACGCGAAGTATGTTCCGGTCCCGGTTACCGATTTGCCCGTGGCGGGAATCTCCTTGTCTCCCATGTGCAGCGGCCCCGTGTTGGTGCCGGTGAATTCGATTTCCCCCGCCACCTCGTCCTCACTGACCACCCTTCTGGTGCTTCTGGCGTGCATGTCAGGAAACGCCTCGAACCATGCCTCCATGTACGCCTTGACCTGTTCCCGGGTATGGAACGGCTCCGGCGCCATGACATCCTCAAAAGTGAAATCATCGGCCAGCAGGCCGGCGAACGCCGCCGTGTCGTGCTGGTCCCAGGCCGCCATGCCGCGGTCGTCGATTTCCTCTACTTCAGCGCGGGACATCACACATCTCCTCCTCGAAATGTCCTGATGCGCCTCATGGTAGGCGCGCCCAGACCGTAGTCAACGCTCAGTTAGTCCGGCCGGATTGGGGACGCGTTGCCCGGCAGATTTACATCACCGTTGGCCTGTTGGGACGGTCCCCGTGCGCCGCCTGCGCCTCCTCGTAACTGCTGTCGAACGGGAGCGTGTCCATCTCCAGCAGGGGATTGTGGTCCTGCGTCTCCACCAGCTCCCGGGCTGCAGCTTCCGAATCGACACTCGGCATGGATCCAGGCAGGTGCCGCTTGGCGGATTCCGGCAGGAAGTAGATGGCAACCGCCGCGATGGCCGACGTCAGCATGAGGTAGAACGCCGGCATCAGGTCGTTGCCCGTCGCCTGAATGAGGGCGGCGATGATGAACGGCGCGGTGCCGCCGAAGATCGCGACGGCGAAGTTGTAGGCGATGCCCATCGCGGAGTAGCGGTGCGCCGTGGGGAACAGCGCCGGCAGCGCCGAGGCGAGAATGGCAACGAAGAACGCCACCGGAAACGCGATCATGGCAAGGCCTGCCAGTGTGGCGGGAACACTGCCGACGGCGATCAGCCGGAACGCGGGAAGCGCCAGGACCACTGTGCTGATGGCGCCGATCCAGAGCACCGGACGGCGGCCGATCCTGTCCGAGAGTCGGCCCGTCAACGGGATGCACAGGGACATGACCACCAGCACCGGAACGGTGAGCAGCGTCCCATGGATCTCGTCGTAGCCCTTGTTGGTGGTCAGGTAGGTGGGCATGTAGGACGTGAGCGCGTAGCCCACGGTGTTGCCCGCAGCCACGAGGATCACAGCCAGCAGGATGCGGCGCCAGTGGTCCTTGAAGATCGCCACCGGGCCGACGGGGCGGAGCTCGTCGGCGGTCTCGTGGTGCTTGGCGGCCACGGCTTCGGCCTCCTGCGTGGCCTTGAACGCGGGCGATTCCTCGATCTTCATCCGGAAGTAGATGGCCACGATGCCCAGCGGCCCCGCGATCAGGAACGGAATGCGCCAGCCCCACGCCTCCATCTGCCCCTGTCCCAGGATCAGCTGGAGCGCCGACACCAGTGCGGCGCCCAGCGCGAAGCCGAGGTAGCTGCCCATGTCCAGGAAGCTGACGAAAAAGCCGCGGCGGTGGTCCGGTGAATGCTCGCACACGAACGTGGTGGCGCCGGAGTACTCCCCTCCGGTGGAGAAACCCTGCACCAGCTTGGTGACCACCAGCAGCACCGCGGCCCAGATGCCCAGCACCGCATACCCGGGCAGCAGGCCGACGGCGAACGTCGCCGCAGCCATCATCATCAGGGTCATGGCCAGGACCTTCTGCCGGCCGATCTTGTCGCCGAGCCAGCCGAAGAAGATGCCGCCTAGGGGCCGGGCGATAAAGGTGGCGCCGAAGGTTCCCAGCAGGAACAGGTTCTGCACGGCCCTGTCAGCCTCGGGCAGGAACACCGGGCCCATGGTGGTGATCAGGTAGCCGAACACGCCGACGTCGTACCACTCCATGGTGTTGCCGACGATGGTCCCGCCGAGTGCTTTCCGCAGTGTGCGGTGGTTGACGACGTTGACGTCGGATACGCGCAGCCGCCGTTGCTTCAAAGGGTGCTCTGTCATGGCTCGGTCACCGTCCCTGTCTCTCGGACTGGACACGCGCCGCCGTTCTGCCGGCACCCCCTCTTAGTGCCCAACTCCCCACCATCTTCCCACTGGCGTTCTGGTACAACAACGAAAACCGCAGCCTTTTCACATCACCCGGACAGCCGCCGTCGTCCGTTCCCGGCGCTGCTAAAGGTGCCCCCGATGGTCCACCAGCCACCCGCAGGCCGGTTCATTCGCGGGGCTCCTCCGGCTGTTGCCAGGCAGGACTTCTGGTTGGAGCATCGAGTTATCCGCTGGTTCAGGTACAGGGGTGTTGATGTGGACTCGGTCGAGCTCGATGGGCTAAATGTGGCCTATACACGCGCTGGCAACGGACCGCCTCTGGTCCTCCTGCACGGCTATGTTGGCGACGGCTTCACCACGTGGCAGCAGCAGCTGGAAGAGTTCTCGGATGAATTCACCGTGGTCGCGTGGGATGCTCCCGGGGCAGGACAGTCTTCAGATCCGCCCGAGGACTTCGGCACCGCAGGCTACGCCGACTGCCTGGCCAAGTTCATCGACCGGCTCGATCTGCGGAATCCGCACGTCATCGGGCTGTCCTTCGGCGGGGCCCTCGCGATTGAGTTTGCCCGCCGCCACCCGGGTATCCCGGCGAGCCTGGTTCTGGCGTCCGCCTACGCCGGGTGGGGCGGCTCGCTCCCCGCAGACGCCGCCCGTCAGCGCCTGCAGCAGGCGCTCCAGTTGTCCGGGCTCACCCCGGACAGATTCGTTGACACCCTTTTGCCCACCATGTTCCGCCCATCGACGCCGGCCGAAACGGTTGACGCCTTCGGCACCTCAATGCGGCAGTTCCACCCGGCCGGTTTCCGGGCGATGGCCCGGGCCGCTGCCGAAGACTTACGGGAAGCCCTGCCCCTGATCTCCGTGCCGACCTTGCTCGTCTATGGCGACCAGGACGTCCGTGCTCCGTTGGCCGTCGCCCACGCCCTCAACTCCGCCATAGCCGACTCGACGCTGGTGGTGCTCCCCGGCGCCGGGCACGTCTGCAACATTGATGCCGCCGACGAGTTCGGGGCAACGGTCCGGGCCTTCCTCCACGGACGCGGCTCCTGAAAGCGCGCCGGCAAGCAGGCCACCAGCGCCGGCCTACCGTGTCCCGTGGTTGCGGCCGGGCATGCGGAAGGCGACGACCAGGCCGGAGGCAGCGGTGAGCGCGGCGACGGCCCCGACGGCCGCGGGGATCCCGTAAAGGTCCGCGAGGACGCCGGACAGGAGTGCCCCGGCGGCGAAGCCGCTGTCGCGCCAGAGCCGGTAGACGCCAACGGAGCGGGCCCGCCAGGCCGGATGGGCGACATCGCCGATCGCGGCCAGCAGCGTCGGGTAGACCATGGCCGTCCCCGTGCCCAGGAGCAGCGCGGCGGCGAGCCAGGGCCCGAAGCTGTGCGAGGCTGCGACGATCGCCAGTCCCGCAGCCTGGACGAGCATGCCGGCCACGATGAGCCACTTCCGCCCCCACCGGTCCGACGCTGCCCCGGTGAAGAGCTGCCCGGCGCCCCACACGGCCGGGTAGGCGGCCGCAAGGACGCCGATCTGCCCGACGCCCAGCCCGGAGCCCGCGAACAGGACCGGGAAGAGGCCCCACGCGAGGCCGTCATTGAGGTTGTTCACCATGCCGGCCTGGCTCACAGCCGAGAGGGAACGGTCGCGGAAGCTGGTCAGGGTGAAGACCTCGCGGTTCGTAAGCCCGCCATGTGCGTGCCGGTGGGCGTCAACGTGGGCCTTGGCTTCCAGCAGCGCGTGGTGGCGGGTCTCGCGCACGGTCAGGACGGATAGAGCCAGGCCAAGGGCGATGTAGGCGGCCCCGAGCAGGAAGGGGGCGGGGCGGAGTCCGTACGCGAAAGCGAGGTAGCCCGTGGCCAGGGCGGTGACGGCGAGGCCGAGGTACCCGGCGGCTTCGTTCAGCCCCATGGCCAGTCCCCTCCGGTACGGGCCGACGAGGTCCATCTTCATCACCACGGTGGTGGACCAGGTCAATCCCTGGCTGATACCCAGGAGCACGTTGGCCGCGACGATCCATGCCCATGCCGGCCCAAAGATGAGCATGGGCGGGACGGGGATCGCGGCCAGCCATCCCGCAAGGAGTACCGGCTTGCGGCCGAACCGGTCGGAGAGCGTCCCGGCGAAGTAGTTCGTGGCCGCCTTGGACAGGCCGAAGGCGAGGATGTACGTCAGGGCGCTGGTGTACAGGTCGAGGTGGAAGGCGTCGGTGGCCAGCAGGGGCAGGACGGTCCTTTCCTGGCCGAGCGTGGCGCCGACCAGGGCGTTGACAGCGACGAGGAGGATGAACTGGGCCAGGTTCTGCCGCAGCCCCAGCACCGGCGGCGCGGCGGATGCGTCACCGCGCCGCCGCGGCTCCGGGGCCCGCTCAGACTCGTTCGGGTCCGTGATCCCTCCGCTCCTGGCAATGCCCCTGGCGCCGGAGATTATGCCCTCGCTCGGCCTCTCATGGCACTGAACGCAATCACGACGCCGACGAGGAAGATGAGGACAGCGAGGTAAATCAGGCCCAGGTGGCCAAGCGTGGCGAAGCCCCACGGATAATGGGCAGGCAGGGCCACGGCCAGTGCCAGCACCGGCACGACGACGGCCGTGATGAATGCCCACCGCTCACCGCGGCGCACGCCGTACCAGGACAGGGCTGCGACGGCCAGCCCGGCTGCAGCGATGAATCCGCTGAGCGCTATCTGCAGGTGGCTGATGTAGTGGTACAGCGACGGACTGAGGGCCTCGATCTGCTCTTTGCCTTTGTCCACCTGCTCGGGCCCGATGCCCAGCTCGAGGAATGCGTCCGTGAAGTTGAGCACGAAGAAGATCACGCCGTAACCGATGAATCCCAGGCCCGCCAAAGCCATGAGGCCGGCTCCCGTGCGGAGGCGCGACTGCTGGCTCTGCGGTGTCTGAATGGTGGCCATTGCCACCACCCCTTTCTTATTCAAGTAGGTACTTGAATAAGACTCCCGGCGGGGTACTGTTGTCAAGAGAACGCTTGAACAAGAGTGGAACGGGGCCCGCATGGGAGACCACAAAGCCAAGGAAGCCCTCTACGATGCCCTCGTCGAAGCGGCGAGGGCGCTGGGAAACGGCCGGAGGGCGGAACTGGTTGACGTCCTTGCCCAGGGCGAGCGCTCGGTGGATGAGTTGGCCGGAGAGATCCGGCAAAGCGTCGCCAATACTTCCCAGCACCTGCAGCGCCTGTTGCGGGCAGGGGTGATCACGTCCCGGCGGTCCGGGACACGCGTGTACTACTCCCTGGCAGGTCCCTCCGTGGAGCGGCTGTGGCGGGCGCTGCGCGAGACGGCCGAGGCGCACGTGGGGGAACTGGGCGACCTGGCCCGCTCGTATCTGGGCGACCGGGCGGCTCTGGGCACGATCAGCCGGGACGAGCTCCGGCGGCGGCTGCGGCAGGGCGACGTCGTCGTGCTCGACGTGAGGCCACGCCCCGAATACGACACCGCGCATATCCCGGGTGCCCTTTCAGTGCCGGTCGGCGATCTGAAGGTCCGCCTCCGGCAGATCCCCCGAGGGACCGAAATCGTCGCGTACTGCCGCGGCTCTTACTGTGTTTACGCGGACGACGCCGTACGGCAGCTTGCGGACGACGGGCGCCGGGCGCTGCGGCTGGAGGAAGGTTTCCCTGAGTGGAAGGCGGCCGGGCTCCCTGTGGAATCCGGAGCAGGAGGCAGCCAGCGCGGGATAATGGAAGCATGACCGACCGGGATCACGACGAGGATCTGTGGCAGGAGTTCGACCTGCTCCCGCCCGCAGGGCCCGACCGCGTCCAGGGACTGCCCGGCGGACTGCCGCAGGGCTTTGGCTTCCGCACCGGCGTGCGCAGCGCGAAGGTGGCCCTCGGGTTCGCGGTGTACGCCCTGATCCTGGGAAGCGTGCTGGTCCTCACCGGCGCCGTCGTGTTCATCGCCCAGGGGCACTGGCTGATGCTCGGGCTGATGGTGCTGATCGAGGCGGTCTTTATCCTTGCGTTCCGGCGGCTGGTGCGTCTGGCGCGCCTCCGGCGCCTGGGGCACTGAAGCGGCTGCCATGGATGGCTTCATCGCGTATCTGGATACATCGGAGGTCCAGGCCGGAAAGCTCAAGGAGCTCAAGGCAGCCATGGCCGACCTGGCCTCGTTCGTGGAGCTGAATGAGCCCCGGATCCTCGCCTACCGCGTCTATTTCTCCGCGGATGGTTCGACGATGAGCGTCCTCCACTTTCACCCGGACGTGGCGTCACTGGAGTTCCACATGCAGGTGGCGGGGCCCAAATTCCCGCCCATTGCCCAGTTCATCAGGATGCGGTCCATCGAGGTATTTGGCCGGCCCACAGAGGAGCTCGTTGCACAGCTTCACTCCAAGGCGAAACTCCTCGGCGACGCAACGGTCACTGTCCGGGACTTCCACGCCGGGTTCGGCCGCCTGCCGCGTGACTAAATTCGTCCCCGCCGGCGGGGCTTACGGGTCATCGCGAACCCGATCCCCGGATGATCCGCCGTTCCGTCGCCACGGCGATGGCTGCCGTGCGGTTGTCCACGCCGAGCTTCCCGTAGATGTGCACCAGGTGGGTCTTCACCGTGGCCTCGGAAATGAACATCTCTTTGGCGATGGCCCGGTTGGACAGGCCTGTGGCCAGCCGTTCCAGCAGCTGGACCTCCCGCGGCGTGAGCGCAGGAGCGGGGCTGCTGATCCGTCCCATCAGCACCGCGGCCACCCTGGGGGCGAGCGCCGTCTGCCCGGCCGCGGCGGCGAGCACCGCCTGCCGGATCTGCTCCGGCGGCGCGTCCTTGAGCATGTAGCCGCTGGCGCCGGCTTCGACGGCCGCGAGGATGTCGGCATCGGTGTCGTAGGTGGTCAGGATGAGCACCGGCGGCGCGTTGTCCAGCAGCCGGATCCTGGACGTCGCCGTCACGCCGTCCATGCCGGCGCCCATCTGCAGGTCCATGAGCACCACGTCCACCCGCTCGCCGAGCGCGTTCAGCCTTGCGAGTTCCTGCAGCGCCGCCTCCCCGTGCGCCGCTTCGGCCGCCACGGAAATCCCGTCGAACTCCGTCAGCATCGCCCGCAGGCCTGCCCGCACCACCGGGTGGTCGTCCACCAGCAGCACCTGGGTGTCCCCTGTCACGCCTGATCCTCCGCAGCGTTCCGGGGACCGTCGAGCGGCAGCCGGACCGCCACCACCGTTCCCTCGCCGGGCGCGGACTCCAGGTCCAGCGAGCCGCCCAGCATCGCCACCCGTTCCCGCAGCGAGCGCAGCCCGAAGCCGCGGCCATCCGGCCGCGGATCCGCCGGGTCAAAGCCAACGCCGTCGTCGAAAATATCCAGCGTCACCTCGTTGCCCAGGAACGCCAGGGTCACCACCGCCGTTCCGGCATGCGCGTGCTCGCGCACGTTGGCCAGGCTCGCCTGCGCAGCCCGCAGCAGGGCCACCGTGTACGGCTGCGGCAGCTCCGCCGGGCTGCCCTCCACGTGCAGCCGGCACCCCAGTCCGGATCCCCGGGCGGCCGCGAGCGCCGCGGTTTCGTCACAAAGCCGGCGCAGCGCGTCCACCAGCGACGACTCCTGCAGCTGCGGGGAGGCGAGCCCGCGCACAAAATGCCGTGCCTCCGCCAGGTTTTCCGCGGCGGTCTGCTGCACCAGGGCCAGCCGCTCCCCCGCGGCGGCGGGGTCGCCGTCGTGCAGGGACTTCTCGGCGGCACGGGCCACCAACAGGATGCTGGACAGTCCCTGCGCCAGGGTGTCATGGATCTCCCGGGCGAGCCGTTCCCGCTCGGCCAGCACACCGGCGTCGTGCTGGGTCCTGGCCAGGTCAGCGCGGGTGCGGCGCAGCTCGTCGGCCGCGCGGCGCTGGTTCTCCGCGTCCCGGTACAGCGCCCGGTACGCCAGCCCCGTCACCACGGAGAAAGCGGCACCGACCACCGGCCCCAGCACCACAGCCACGTGCGGAACGGGCTGCCCGCTGGCCGCCCACTGCGAGGCGATCACCGCCGCCGTCAGCAGCGCGATGGTGGCCAGGGCAACGGGCCGCGGCAGCACGTGCAGGTGCAGGAAGAAGAGCGGGAACGCGAGCCAGGAGAAGTCCGCACTGCCGGCCAGCAGCATCACCCACAGCACCGTGACGGTTCCCAGCCAGAGGACCGCATACGGGCGCGGGTCGAAGCCGGACTTGCCCGCGGCGAAGCGCTTCTCCACCAGTGTGCCGGCCAGGTAAACACCAGCCAGCACCGCGGCGAGGGCCGCCCAGCCGTACCGGCTGCCGTTGACACCGCCGCCTGTCGGCAGCCCCAGCGTGGCCACCCCGAGCAGGACGGCGAAGCCGACATGGAGGGTGACCCGCAGGAAGAGCAGGATCGCGGTCCCGGACGGCGGAGCAGACATTGTTTCAGCATATGCCGTGGATTTCCGGGCTGGATCAACCGATCGGTTGACTCCGGAATCAACCGCCCGTCCCGCGCGAATCATCCTTCTCCGCCATGTGGACGGCTGCGCCAGACCGGAGAGTGGATACAGCGGCCTTCCGTCCCGCCGCCCCGACCAACCGAAAGAAGTGCCACCGTGTTCCTTGCCCTCCGCGACATCCGCTTTGCCAAGGGCCGCTTCGCCCTCATGGGCGGCGTTGTCGCCCTGATCACCCTGCTCCTGGTCATGCTCTCCGGGCTCACCGCCGGCCTTGGTGATCAGTCGACGTCGGCCATCGCCAAGCTGGGCACCGGCACCGGCGGATCCCGGCCGGTGGATACCATCGTGTTCGGCGCCCCTGGCGTCGGCGAACCCAAGGCGTCCTACACCGAGAGTGCTGTGACCGCCGCGCAGCTCGACGCGTGGAGGCGCGTCCCCGGTGTGGACACGGCCGAGGCCGTCGGGATCAGCCAGGCCCGCCTGCAGACGGGCGGTTCCGGCACCGCCGCGGGCGGCACCGCGAATGTCTCGGTGTTCGGTGTGGCGGCCGACGGCGGGCTGGCGCCGGCCGCCGTCGCGCCCGGCACCGTGGTGGTCGGCAGCGCCGTGGCCAGGGACCTCTCGCTCACCGCGGGCGACAAAGTCAATGTCGGCGGGACCGAGCTGACCGTCAGCGCCGTGGTGGAGGACCAGTGGTACTCCCACACCAGCGTGGTGTGGACCGTCCTGCCCGACTGGTCCCGGCTGGCCCACATCACCGACCCGCAGCAGCTGGGCACCGTCCTCGCCGTCAGCTACCGGGAGGGCAGCAGCGTGGACGAGTCCGCGGCGAACGCCGCCGCCCGCACGGTCAGTGCATCCCGCACCGGCTCCTTCCAGGCGCTGGGCTCCTACAAGAGCGAGAACGGCTCCCTGCTGCTGATGCAGGGCTTCCTCTACGGCATCTCCGCGCTGGTCATCGTGGCCTTCCTGACCGTGTGGACCGTGCAGCGCACCCGCGACGTCGCGGTGCTGAAAGCCCTCGGCGGTTCCGGCTCCTACATCCTGCGGGACGCGGTTACCCAGGCGGCGATCGTCCTGCTGGCCGGGGCCGGCACGGGCGGCGCGCTCGGCGTCCTGGGCGGTTCCTTCGCCGCCAAGGCCGCGCCCTTCCTGCTGACCCCCGCCACCACGCTGCTCCCGGTGCTCGGGATCATCGTCCTGGGCCTGGCCGGCGCCGCGCTGGCCGTCCGGCGCGTCACAAAGGTTGACGCGCTGATCGCCCTCGGCGGCAACTAGCGCCACCTGCCCCGCAGACTCTTCCCGCACACTCCGCAAAGGAAACCACGGCATGTCCTTCACGTCCCCCGCTTCCCCGGCCTCCGCCGTCGTACCTTCCGCCTCCATGCCCATCCCCCTGAACCTGGCCAACGTCACGCTCGAGTACCCCGACGGCGACGGCACAGTCAAAGCCCTCGACGGCGTCAGCCTGGCGGTGCGGGCCGGGCAGATGGTTTCGCTGGTGGGGCCGTCGGGTTCCGGCAAGTCGAGCCTGCTGGCCGTCGCCGCGACGCTGACCCGACCCACCGCCGGCCTCGTGGCCATCGGCGGCACCGACGTCACCGGGCTGCCGGACAGGGAGCTCACCGCGCTGCGCCGCAACAGGGTGGGCATCATCTTCCAGCAGCCCAACCTGTTCGCGTCGCTGACCGCGGCCGAGCAGCTGATCATCGGCGACCACCTGCGCCGGAAGCCGCTCAAGGCCGCCCGCCGGAAGGCCGCGGACCTGCTCGACCTGGTCGGGCTCGGCCCGGACGCGGGCAAGCGCCCGCATCAGCTGTCCGGCGGCCAGCGCCAGCGGGTGAACATGGCGCGGGCCCTGATGGGCGACCCGGGCGTGCTGCTGGTGGATGAGCCGACGGCGGCCCTGGACCACGAGCGCAGCGAGTCGATCGTCAGGCTGCTGCGCAGGGTCACTGACGAATTCCGGGTGGCGACCGTGATGGTCACGCACGACACCGAGTTTGTGCCGCTCACCGACGCCGTGGCAACGATGCGGGATGGCAGGCTCAGTGCGCCGGTGCCGGCGTGACCGTGCCCGCGTGTCGATTCAAAGCTCACGTCAAGTAAACGTGAAAAAGCCGTGGATACCCTCGAAACGAGGGTATCCACGGCCTTGAAGTCAGCGACAAATACTATTCGCAGGCCACACCGTCAGCGTCGCGGTCAAGGCCTGCACGGTAGCCTGCTGACCCCGCGTACAGCGGTGCGGCACCGGCAGCCCGGGCGGCAGCGCAATTGGGGTAGTAAGCAGCGGCGGGCGCGGCAGGTACGACAGGAGCCGCCGGGGCCGGCTGTACCGCCGCCGGCGGTGCCGCCAGCTTCGCAGCGGCCGCATCTGCTGCCCGCTTAGCTGCCGCAGCTTTGTCTGCGGCAGCCTTGTCCGCCGCAGCCTTTACTGCAGCGGCCTTGTCAGCCGCAGCCTTGTCGGCGGCAGCCTTCTTTGCTGCTGCCACCTTGGCCGCCGCAGCTTTCACCGCCGCAGCTTTGTCGGCCGCGGCCTTGTCTGCGGCCGCCTTTTCCGCCGCCAGCTTTTCCAGGGACTTGACGCCGAGGTGGACGGTGGAGCCCTTAGCCGCCTGTGTACCTTCCGCGCCGTCCTGCGACATGACCTGCCAGTTCTTCTTCAGGACGATCGTTTTGCCGTCGACGATGTCCACGGAGTCGACCTCGAACCCGAGTTCTTCCAGTTGATCCGTGGCCTCGTCCAGTGTCAGGCTCACCACGCCGGGAACAGTGACCGCTTCTGGAGTGGCCGTGGCCGTGGCAGTTTCTGTCGGCTGCGTTGCCGTCTGCTTGTCAGTCTGGTTCCCGCCGCATCCAGTGAGCATGAGGCCGGTCAGCACAAGTAGTGTGAGTGTCTTTTTCATTTTTCCCCCTTGGAAAATTTTGAACTGTGGAGTGATGGAATTGGTCTAGCTTTCGCAGGCGACACCGTCGGAGTCGCGGTCCAGCGCGGGCCGGTAACCCGGTGACCCGACGTACAGCGGAGCGGCTCCTGCGGCCTTCGCCGCCGTGCAGTTGGCGTAGTAGGCAGTTGCCGGTGCCGGCACAGCGGGAACCGGTGCAGGCACCACAGGTGCCGGGGCAACTGGAGCCGGGGCCGGCGCAGCTGCCGCGGGAGCGGGCGCTGCCGGGGCAGGCGCGGCCACGACGGGTGCGGGCTGTGCGGCTGCAGGTTCCGGCGCCGGTGCGGGTGCCGCAACGGCTGGCGCCTTCTCGTTTGTAGGCGCCAGTTGCCCCGAGCAGTTGGTCAGGATCCGCGCCATCGCATCGTGTTCCGCCTGGGTGACCCACAGACTGTACGTCGCCTTCACCGAAATCTGCCGGGCCACGTATTCGCACCGAAAGCCCTTGTTCGGCGGCAGCCAGGTGGCGGCGTCACCGTCGCCCTTTTGCATGTTGGTGGGGCCGTCCGTCGACTGGAGATTCAGCGGGTCGTTGGCGAACGCTGTCCGCTGTTCCACGGTCAGCTGCTGTGCGCCCTTCTGCCAGGCGTCGCTGAGGGCAACAACGTGGTCGATCTGCACGGCGCTGCTGGTGGCACTTCCCCGCAGGAAGTTGATGGTGGTGCCGGTGTAAGGGTCCGCCAGGGTCCCCGACTGCACCTTGCAGGGCACGCTGTTGGTGTAGCTGACGGCCGTGAGGTCGCGCTTGAGCATGTCATTGCGTGTGTCGCAGCCGTTGCGGTCCACATCGGCCCACGCCTGCCCGAACAGGCCCCGGTCATAACCCGTCTTGGGTGCCCGGCCCTTGACGGGAAGGGTGGCCAGCAGGTCGATGGCCTTGGTAGCGAAGGCAGGCTGCGACTTCGGTGCCGCTACGTCGGCGCCCTGCGCCGAGAGGACGGGGCTGTCGGGATCAAGTGGAGCGCCCGTCTCCTGCGCGGTTGGGACGGCCGACGGCGTCGGTGTCGCTTTGGGAGTTTCGCTCGCTTCGGCGGGGGCGGGCGATGCTGTGCTAGCCGGTGACGCGGCTTGAAGGTCTGTCGTGACGGCCCGCGGCAACGCGGCACCACCGCCGATAAACAGGGCAATGGAAACAGCGACCGCGATGGCGCCCGCCTTCCGCTTGGCCGGAAGCCAGGCCCACGAACGGCGGCCAGTCACTAAGACATAGAGACCAGTAAGGGCGGCCGTGATGGCGAGGAAGACCAGTGCGCCTCCGAGCCCACCTCTGAACGCCCCCAGGATCATGAACAGCGCAGTGAGGCCCCCGACAATCCAGGTGGAAACGCGTGGCTTCTTAGGCGTTCTCGGAGCCGGCCCCGCGCCCGCCCCTCGTGGCCCCAAAGGCATTCCATACCGCGACATGTTTTCCCCATTAAATAAGGGCCCGGCGAATAGCCGGGCCCTTTGTCTAAAGCCAAAATCTTGCTACTGAAAAGCCTATTTCTCGATATGCCGGGAGAGCGGAAAGTGCGAAGATCTTGGGCCAACGTTGATTCAGTCTTGAGCCGATCTTGAGAATGCCCGTCGCAAAGGGATTCCAGTGCTTAACGTTTGGAGTAGTTAGTTGCCTGGCGCGCAAGGCACCGAACCGGTGCTGGGGCGGCCAGCGCGCTGTACCAACTCCGCGCTCACGGCAACAGCCACGATTGTTCGTCTACGCCGCCTTCCGCTCCGGCACAGCAACTACACGACGAACGTCCCGGCATTAGGGCCCGCATGACAGGCACCAAACACCACGCCGCCCCGACTTCTCAATTTCACTGCCGTGCAGACTTGCGACCGCCGGTTGATGTCATTTGAAGCTGACCAGCCGCCCACCGAGTTTTTCTTGCATGTCGGCGGCGTCAGGGCCGTTGATGATCCAGTTTTGACCCGTAAGCCAGACGTCGTCGCTCTGAAAGTCGATTTCTTCGTTCAACGCCTTGACGTTCTGGATCACCTGACTGACGTCCGCAGTCGATATGTAGGTCGAAATTACGGTTTGGTCATTGCAGTTGCCCGACTCAGCCGCCAGCTTTACGTTGTTGGCTTGGTCAAGGTTCCCACAATCACCCCCTGCTGCCACGTACGCCTCTTGCAACTCTGCAAGCGTCGAGAAGCTTCCCCCGTCCGCGGGAGGCGTCGGCGTCGCTGTTATAGATTGCACTACCGACGTTGACGGTTCGGCTGAAGCGCAACCATTAAGGACGGCCAGCGAAAAAGCCGCAAGGATCAATAAGCCAGTCTTCAATTTTCAAGTCTCCTTCTGGGCCGCCACGGCGTGCCCCCATGTTCCGTGATCGCCGCTCAGGGCGCGACCGTCGACCATTATCTGCTTGGCGAGAGCGTTAAGCCAACGTGATCACCGTCCCTGTCCGTCCAGTTCAGCCGCAACGGGGACTAGCTCGGACGTCATTGCTTGTGACACTCCCAGGATGGTTCGCTAACTGGCACTTCAGAATCGTTTTTTGACTACCCACTGGCGGCGTGTACCCTGAGCGAGCACCACTGAATCTAACATTTGACATATCGGGAATCATGCTCAACAAACTTGCCCTCTCCGCCGCAGAGGCCCCTCTCTTTTGGGATTAATTCCTAGTTAGAGGGGCCTCTTCGGCCGAATCGTCAATGAACAGCCACCGTTGACGCAACCTACCTGGATCGACGCCTCCGTGACTCCGACAGCACTAGTAAGCGGGACGTGAGCGACGCGTCCTAGTCAAAGATCCAAGTCTGGATGACTGCAACCAAGTTTGGGCTCTGCAGCAATCCCGCGACAGGCGCGCCGACTCGCACCGTCCGGCCTGTGGCGATGCACAGAATTTATCGAAAAAGGGGAAACTTTGAAAAGAATACGATGCATTTCCGTGGCAGCCGTCCTGGTAGTCATGCTGGCGGGATGCAGCAGTGACAGCACGCCCGCAGGTAGTAATACCTCGGCCACTTCATCATCCGCGGTAACAAAGACTGTTCCGGATGTCACCGGAAAACTCTTCCCTGTGGCGAACAACCTGCTTAACAATGACGGCTTAAGCGGCGTCGCATTCGGCAAGGACGGAAAGGAATGGAAGAGCCGCTATCCGGGGGACGCGAAGGTTCTTTCCTCTGTCCCAGCGGCCGGGTCCAGCACGGACGCGAAACTTATCCGGCTAAACATCGATATGAACGAAAGCGATGTGATCGCAGCCGCGAAGGCAGAGGAGGCTGCCGCCAAAAAGAAGGCGGCCGAGAAGGCGGCCGCCGACAAGAGAGCCGCCGAGAAGGCTGCAGCTGCCAAGAAGGCTGCCGAAGAGGCAAAACTAAAGCCAAAGGTTTACTCCGGCTTTGGTGATGACGTTGTGGCAATCACCAAACACGACACAGGCGCCGAAGCTCTCGTCGTCCAGCACGAAGGGCCGAGCAACTTCGCCGTCCACTCCCTGGATTCATCCTTGGAGTCCACCGACCTCCTGGTGAACGAGATCGGCAACTATAATGGCACGGTCCTACTGGATGGCGGCTGGTCAAGCACTGAGACATCCAAGCTGGAGATTACCGCTGGCGGAGCGTGGACGATCACGCTAGTGCCACTTCAGAAGGTGAAGTCCTTCAACGGAAAAGCACCCATTACTGGGCATGGGGACGACGTCTTCTATTACACAGGCGAGATCGCTTCAGCTACGTTTACCCATGACGGTTCGCACAACATTGCTGTTAAGACTCACGGGTTGGATAGTGACCTACTTATCAATGAGATCGGACCGTATAAGGGAACCGTCGTGTGGCGACCTGGCCTTTACTCGGTCATCGCGGACGGCAACTGGAGCGCCACCATCAAATAGGCGGACCACTTAGCCCAGATTCAAGTCCTGATCGAAAAAAGGAAGCCGTTCCGCTGAGTCGCGGGACGGCTCCTTCGCAGGCACTTGGGCTAGCCACTCGTGTTTACTGCGGGCGAGCCGAATCACCACTGATGGGCGCGTGCCAACAACGGGAACGTAAGGACCAAGGCTATGGACGACGTAGCGCCGGCAGGCGTGGCTGGTCGGAATGGTTTCCGGCAAGGCTCACGGTACGTGAACTCAGCACAAGGGCGACTGGCGGCTCTACCCCGTCTACACCCCAGAATGCGCGGCGGGTGCTGTTCGGCATGATGCGGTAAACGAGGACGGGTCTCATCTTTGCCAAGCCTAAGAGCCCCTACGCCGCCTTCTTCTCCCGCCACAGCAGCGACACCACGAACGTCACCACGGAGAGTGCCAGCATCACCAGCACCACCCGGCCCCAGTTCTCCTGGTTGACGCCGGTGCCGTAGAAGATGCCGATCATCACCGTCGCGCTGATGGCGCCGACGTACCGGCAGGTCTGGAAGATCCCCGCCGCCACTCCCCTTTCCTCCGGCGCAGCGGACAGGTAGAGCCCCTGGTTGGAGGCGATGCTGACCGACCCGTACGGCACGCCCATCAGGGCTGTCAGCAGCAGCACCAGCAAGACGGCGAACGACCCCGTCAGGAGCCACAGTGCCGCTGCCGCAACTGTCAGAAGTAGGACGCCGGCGATCAGCACCCGCCGCACGCCGAACCGGTCTATCGCCCGGACGGCGAGCGGGGTGACGACCACGGACATGGCCGCCAGCGGCAGCATCAGCGCCCCGACCAGGCCGGGGTCGTAGCCCGCAGCCTCCTGCAGCAGCTGCGGCAACCCGAAGAACGCGAAGTAGTAGACGCTGCTGAATACCGTGAAGCCCAGGTAGACCAGCAGCAGCGGCCGGTTCCTGCCGAGCAGCCGCAGGTCCAGGAAGGGCCGGTCGAAGCGTAGCTCCCGCCAGGCGAAGAGCACGGCCAGGACCATGGCCCCGGCGAGCAGCCACCAGCGGAAGCCGGGCAGCGCGTTCAACAGGCCCATGAGCAGCAGGACCAGGCCGCCGGTGAACGCGAGGATGCCGGGGATGTCGGAATCGCGCAGCAGGGTGGCGATGCTCCCGTGCTCCCTCCGTTCGTCCGGCGGCGCGGCCCGCCGGACCATGAGCAGCGCGGCCAGTGCGAGGGGCACGTTGATCAGGAACAGCGCCTGCCAGCCGACCAGGCTTACCAGCAGCCCGCCGACAACCGGGCCCACCGCCGCCCCGGAGGTGGTGGCCATCTGGATGCGCCCGAGCGGCCGGGTGGAGGTCGTGTCGGCCAGCCGTGCCAGGGTGCCGACCATGACGAGGGCGCTGGGGTACGCCGTCGCGGTACCGAGCGCCATCAGCGCCCGGGCGATGCAGACGAACACGAAGTCGGGCGAGAAGGGCGCCAGCGTGCAGGACACGATCACCAGCCCCATTCCCAGCATGAAGAGTTTCCGCGGCCCGAACCTGTCGGCCAGCCGGCCCATCAGCGGCTGCCCCGCGGCCGAGGTGATGTAGAAGGCGGTGATCACCCAGGTCACCGTGGCGACGTCGAGCCGGAAGTCCTCGCGCAGCACCACCAGGGCGACGGCGATCATGGACGAGTTCAGCGGGTTCAGCGCCGTGCCCAGGCTGAGGCCGGCCACGGCGAGGCCGGTGCGCTGGCGGGTTTGGTTGCTGCCGCGGGGAGAGTTGCTCACGGCAACAGTCTTCCGCAAAGTGAAGGCGGCAGCGAACGTGTCCCTCACGCTCAAGGCGCAGGGGAGGGTCCTCAGGCGACCACTAAGTGAGGAAAAGGCCGGCACCCGTCAAGACCGCCAGCAGCGCAGCCATTAGGGCGAACCCAGAAGCAGCGCAACCTCATAGTCCACCCGCGCAAGTCGTCCTGGCGGGCACCGTGTCGGTCGTCGGCTCCAACGGACCCTCCCTCAAAGACAACGGTCCAGGTCCGCGCCCAGTACGGACACGGACCTGGACCGCGGACCTGAAGCCTTCGAATCAGAGGACTCGGCAATCCTTGATCTCGACGCCGAGGTCTCCGCCATCCTTGAACGTACCCTGTACCGTTACGGTGCTGTCGGGCACAACAGCGGCTGCCTGAGCGGAGGCAACGTCATTGCAGTTGACACTGATGATGCTGTACTGGCTACCGTCGTCCAGCCTTACGACATACTGGTCCTTGTCAAGGAACTCAGTATCGACCTTCGCGACGTGGCCAGTGACCTGCAGAACTTTCCCCTTGTACTTCACGTCGGCAGCGGCCTCGTTGCCCTCGAAGTCTGCGAGTAGCTGAGCGGCTTCAACTGACACAGGCTTGGGGGCAGCTGTTTTTGCGGGGGCGGGCGTTTGTGCTGGGGCAACTGCCTGTGCGGGGGCGGGCTTTTGAGCGGGAGCCGCTGCTGCCGATGTTTCCGCCACAGCCGATGCGTCTGTGGAAGGAGCAACAGTAGCTGCGGGCTCTTCCTTGCCGCCGTTTGCAATTCCCGAAATGATCATCAGCGCGACAATGATCAGAGGGAAAAGGAAGCGCTTCTTCTTGAACCAAGGCCGCGACGCTTTGCGATACGCCTTGTCCGCTGCCGCCTGGGCTTTGCCGTTGCGCGGAGCTTCCGGCACCGTGGTGTTCTCTGTCATTGCAGATCCTGTCTAACTTAATTGGCATTTTATTGGCTAATTTCTGTGGGCGGCTTCGCTGCCTGCGGTATCACTGAGATATAGCCCCTGCGTCAGACCAGATGACAGGTTAGTCCCCCGGGGAAGATTATAGCGACACAAGCAGCCCAAGCTGAGCAATTGCTGGGAAGTGCCCGTGTGTGACGGGAACAAGCTTGGCCCCGATACGAACGCTCCCACTGGGACACATTGGCGCAGGACGAAGGTGTGAGCTCGGACCCGTGCGAGCATCAGGTCGCCAGGGAGGCACTGACAGCACGGGAAGCTTTTGAAGCCATACGGAATGAGAGTCTCAATCACCAGCCCGAGACCGAGGCTGACGGAGAAGGAGTTAAGGTCTTCACCGGAAGCCAGTCGACCCCACAACACCGATTACGGTTCCAGCATGAACTTGAGGAGGAAGCGATCTACGAGGAAGCGTAGACCTACAGCCTTCTCTGCCGGAACATAGGGAACTGCTCCCGCACCCGCGCCACGGTAGACAAAGAAACCTCCACCGCCCGCACCCCCGGCTCCAGCCCGAGATCCGCCTCCACGTACCCCATCGGATCCACCAGCAGGCTGCGGCCAACGGACACCGGCGGCGCCTGGCACACCCCCGCCACGTACACGCTGTTCTCGATCGCCCGGGCCGCATTCAAGGCCAGCCACTGCTCCGTCTTGTGCGTCCCCGGCACCCACGACGAGCACACCAGCAAAACCTGAGCGCCGGCGTCGGCCAGTGACCGGGCAAGCTCCGGGAACCGCAGGTCGTAGCAGGTCATCAGGCCGAACATCGCTTCCCCGGCATCGAACACCACCGGCTCGGTGGACGGCCCCGGCTTGATAAAAGTCGACTCCCCAAAGCCCTGCGCGTCGAACAGGTGGATCTTCCGGTACACCGCCACCAATGCACCCGAGGAATCGAAAGCCACCAGCGTGTTGTACGCCCGGCCCTCCTCGTCGGACGTTTCCACCACGCCCGCCACCAGCGTGATGCCGTGGCGGGCGGCGGTGGCCGCGAGTTCCCGGCAGACCGGCCCGTCCAGCGGCTCGGCCGCCGCCGGGAACGAGGCATCCACGATCTTCTTCTCGTACGTCGCGTACTCCGGGAAGGCCACCAGCGCGGCACCGTCGGCGGCGGCGGACGCGGCGAACCGGTCGATCGCGGCCAGGTTCGCCGCAATGTCCGTACCGGACTCCAGCTGCCCGAGCGCTATCCTCACCTCAGTTTCCTCCCGTAAGTTCCCAAAACCCTAGGCGGCGGCCTCCACGGTGGCCTTCTCCGTCGTCGTCATTTCCGGCGGCGCGGCCCGGAAGCCGCGCGTGATCAGGGCCAGCACCACAATGCCCAGCGCCAGCCAGGACAGTCCCAGCGTAATGGCGTTGCTGTCCAGCTGGGAGAGCAGGTACGCGCACACGAGAGCGCCCACCGCGGGCACCACCACGTACGAAACAAAGTTCAGCTGCTCCCCCGCCCGCCGCCGCCGCACGTAGTGGAACACCACGGACACGTTGACCAGCGTGAAGGCGGTGAAGGCGCCGAAGTTGATGAACGACGTCGACGTCGCCACGTCCAGGAAGATCGCGATCAGGCCCACGACGCCGGTGACCACCAGGTTCACAACGGGGGTGTGGAACTTGGCATTGAGCCTTCCGAACACCGCCTTGGGCAGCACCGAGTCGCGGCCCATGGCGTAGACCAGACGGGAGGCGCTGGCCTGCGCGGCGAGGCCGGACGCGAACTGCGCCACCACCAGCCCGGCGAGGAACACCGCGCCGAAGACCTGGCCGCCGATCTGCAGCGCGATGGCGCTGGCTGCGGACGCCGAGTCCTCGAACACCCCGCCCGGGTGCACCAGCTGCGTGACGTAGGAGACGGCCACGAAGATGCCGCCGCCGATCAGTGCGATGAGCATGATGGCGCGGGGCACGTTCCGGCGCGGGTCAACGGTTTCCTCGGTGAGGGTGGTGACGGCGTCGAACCCCAGGAACGAATACGCCGCGATGGCCGCGCCGGCGGAGATGGTGGCGAAGCTGGACGTGCCGTTAAAGAACGGCTCCGTGCTGGCCAGGCCGGCCGCGCCGGAGGCGGACACCACGCTGCCGACGGCCAGCCCCACGAAGATCACGATCACCAGAATCTGGAACGCCATCAGCAGGTAGTTGGCCTTGTCCGCCACCTTGATGCCCAGGATGTTCAGCACCGTGGTGATGAGGATGAAGCCCACGATCCACAGCCACATCGGCACCCCCGGGAACTGCGCGTTCAGGTACGAGCTGCCGATCAGCCAGATCACCATGGGCAGGAACAGGTAGTCCAGCAGGATCGCCCAGCCCACCAGGAAGCCCACCCGGGAATCGATGGACTTCCGCACGTACGTGTAGGCGGAGCCGGCCACCGGGTAGGCAATGGCCATCCGGCCGTAGCTGTGCGCGGTGAACAGCATGGCCACCATCGCCACCAGGTAGGCCGAGGGCGCCGCCCCGCCCGTGGTCTCGGCGATCAGGCCGAAGATGGCCAGGACGATCAGCGGGGTCAGGTACGCCAGGCCGAACAGCACCAGCGAGGGCAGCTTCAGCGTGCGGGTCAGGGTTGGTGTGGTC
Source organism: Arthrobacter sp. NPDC057388 (assembly GCF_042668165.1). Lineage (NCBI taxonomy): Bacteria > Bacillati > Actinomycetota > Actinomycetes > Micrococcales > Micrococcaceae > Arthrobacter > Arthrobacter sp. NPDC057388. The sequence goes on along the minus strand of NZ_JBHVBL010000002.1, from coordinate 31,479 downwards.
ACGTGGTTGTCCTTAGGCATTGAAAGTTGGGGGCGTCCAGGTCAGCGGATTGATCCGCCCCTGGTAGACGGGCAGTTCGACGGCGGCCTCCCCGTCCCGGAACTGGGACCAGGGACGGTTGAGGTTCTCCGTCCCGTGGGTGCGGACGTGTTCGACGGCGGCCAGGTCCAGGTCCGCTGTGAGCAGCACCGGGGCGTCGTCCCCGGCTTCCGTGATGGTGTTGCCCTCGGGGTCGACGATGATGCTGTGGCCCTGGCCGGTGGGGCCGGCGCAGTTGACGCTGACCACGAACACCTGGTTCACGATGGCGTTCGCCTTGGCCAGCACCAGCTCCTGCCGGCGGTCCGGGGTGGTGGTCTTGACGACGTTGAGGATCACCTCGGCGCCCATCCAGGCCAGCTGGCGGGAGACCTCCGGGTACCAGGCGTCGTAGCAGATGTTCAGGCCCACCCGGCCGATCCCGGCCAGGTCCACGGTGGTGAACCGGTCGCCGGGGTCGTACGGCTCGAACGGGCGCCAGGGGAAGATCTTCCGGTAGTAGCCGGCCAGCTCCCCCTCCGGGGAGAGGACCAACTGGGTGTTGAACAGCTGTCCTTCCGGGCCGCGCTCGCAGACGCTGCCCGGCACCAGCCAGATGCCCAGGTCCGCGGCGAGCTCCTTCAGTTCCTTGACGCGCGGGCCGTCCAGCGGCTCGGCCGAATCCTGCAGCGCTTCGGTGCGCTGCCGGTCCGGATTCCCGTCGCCGAACAGGTGCAGCTCGGGGAAGACCACCATTTTGCTGTCCGGCTTGGTGCCCAGGGCTGCCGTGACCTCGTCCGCGAAGGCTTGGACGGGCTCGCCGATCAGCCGCGGCCGGGCCTGGGCAGCGATGAGGGGAAGGATGCGTTGCATGGGTTTACTCCAGAACTGGGGTGTGATCTGGAATATATTAGATCAGAATGATCGAATTATGGGAAGGGGTGCCGATGGGCCGTAAAGTAGCGGATATGACCCGACAGCTGGAGGACACCTCCTTCCCCGCCGGAGCTTCCTCTGCCATCGGTGGCGGTGCACTGGCCGGCATCGACCGCCGCAGCGCCATCGACGCCGTCCGGCTGCGGATCGGCATGGCCATTTCGCTGGGGCTGCTGAAGCCCGGCGAGCGCCTGCCCGACCAGGAGGACGTGGCCCTGGGCCTTTCCGTCAGCCCGATCACGGCCCGCCGCGCGCTGGCGAGCCTGGCGGACCAGGGCGTGGTGGTGCGCCGGCGCGGCCGGGCCGGCGGGACGTTCGTGGCGGACGAGCCGCCGCGGGACGTGCTGGCCGAGCTGACCGCTTCCCCGGCGGAGTCGCAGGCGGTGAACCGGCTGGTGGACCGGCGGCTGCTGTTCGAGTGCGCGGTGACGCACTATGCGGCGGTCAACGCCACGGCCGGGCAGCTGGATGAGCTGGAGCGGCTGACCCGGGAGATGGCTGACTCCACCGACTGGTCCGCCTATCATTTGGCGGATGAGCAGTTCCACCAGCTGGTGGGGACAGCGTCCTGCCTGGGGACCGCCGTCGGGATTTACCACGAGACGCTGGCCGAGCTCTATGCCTACTTCATCCCCTACCCCATCGAGCTGCTGCACAAGTCCAACGGCGACCACATCGACCTGGTGGCGGCGCTGCGGGCGGGAGACGGGGACACCGCCGTCGAAATCTCACGCAAACACGTGGACATCCTGCACCGGACCATGTTCATGGGGCTGGCACAGGGCGGATCCCAACCTGCTCCCGCCTGAACCGGTCCGGCACCCGGCCTGCCGCCCGGTGCGATACAACACGTCGTGTCCGCATCCGGAATAGCGAAGTCCGGCCACGTGGTTGTGGCAAACATGAAGGCAATCACTTACAGCACATACGGAAACCCGGACGTTCTCGAATACGGCGATCAGCCGATGCCTAAGGTCGGGCCGGGAATGGTCCTCGTCAAGGTCAGGGCAGCCGCAGTGAACCCGGTGGACTGGAAGATCATGGCCGGCTACCTGGACGCAGTAATGGACCTGGAGTTCCCCGCGATCCCCGGCTGGGACGTGACGGGGGTGGTGGAGTCGGTAGGCATCGATGCCCGGCAGTTCAAGCCCGGCGACGAGGTCATCGCCTATGGCCGCAAGGACTACGTCCACGGCGGAAGTTTTGCCGAGTACATCGCGCTGCCGGAGCGGGTTTTGGCGCGGAAGCCTGCCTCGCTGGGGTGGAACGAAGCGGCGGGCCTGCCCCTGGCCGGGCTGACCGCCTACCAGGTCCTCAACCGGCTGGGCGTGAAAGCGGGCGAAACTGTTCTGATCCACGGTGGTTCCGGGGGCGTGGGATCCCTTGGCATCCAGATCGCCGTAGCCATGGGCGCCAGTGTCATTGCCACCGCCTCGGAGAAGAACCACGAATTCCTCCGCTCCCTGGGTGCCGAGCCGGTTTCCTACGGGGATGGACTTGCAGAGCGCGTGCGCGCGCTGCGCCCTGACGGCGTGGACGTCGTTGCCGATTTCGTGGGCGGAAACCTGGAAGCAACGCTGGCCGTGCTGGCTGAAGGAGGCCGGCATGCTTCGATCGCGGACAGTGAAGCGGAGAAGCATGGCGGCACCTGGATGTGGGTCAGCCCGGTAGGCGCCGACCTGCAGGAACTGGCCGACTTGGTGGACAGCCGGAAAATCCGCGTTGAAGTTGCCGAAGTCTTCCCGCTGGAACAGGCCGCGGATGCCTTCCGGTCCAACATGGCGGGACATACCCGCGGAAAGGTCATCGTTGCCGTGGACCAGGATTCCTGATCCCGCAGGTGGTTGTCTAAGGTTCCAGCCCACCAGACGGCGACGGCGGCACCCAAGCTTTGGTGCCGCCGTCGTGCGTCCTGCAGGGGTAGCCGGCCCGGGGGCTACCGACCGCTGCTGGCCTTGCTGTCCCTGTCCTCACCCACGCCAGCGTCCGCATCCTGGTATGGCCCGGTCGCCGCGGAGGTGCGGTCATGGGCCGCTCCGTCACCGAGGGCAGCCTCGCCGCCGTCGCCAGCCCCGCCGCTGCGGGTCTTGGCCAGGCTGGCCGCCGTGGCCGCCAGGATGGTGGCAGCGATGAAGAGCAGTGAGAACCAGATGGGGATCTCGGGCACCCACAGGAGCGGCTGGCCACCGTTGATGAAGGACACCTCATTGACGTGCAGGGCGTGGAAGACCAGCTTCACACCGATGAACGCCAGGATGACGGCCAGGCCCTGCGCGAGGTACACCAGGCGTTCCAGCAGTCCTCCGATGAGGAAGAACAGCTGCCGCAGGCCCATCAGGGCGAAAGCGTTGGCGGTGAAGACGATATACGCCTCGCCCGTCAGGCCGTAGATTGCGGGAATCGAGTCGACCGCGAAGACCAGGTCCACGAAGCCGATGGCGATGATGGTGAGCAGCATCGGCGTCACGAACCGCTTGCCGTCCAGGTTCACAGTGAGCCTGTCCCGGTGGTAGTCCGGCGTGACCGGCAGGACGCGGCGCACGAATTTCATGAACCTGCCGTCGGCCGGGTTGGCGTCATGGCCGCCGAAGGCTTGCCGGTACGCGAGGAAGAGCAGCAGGGCGCCGAAGATGTAGAACACCCAGGAGAAGTTCTCAATCAGCGTGGCCCCGATGGCGATGAAGCCGCCGCGCAGGATGAGGGCGATGATGATGCCCACCATCAGCACCTTCTGTTGGTACTTCCTGGGAACGGCGAACCCTGCCATCACGATGAGGAAGACGAACAGGTTGTCGACGGACAGGGCTTTTTCGGTGAGGTAGCCGGCGAAGTACTCTCCGCCGAACGTCCACCCCGAGACCATTCCGATCCCGACGCCGAACAGCAGCGCCAGTCCGATGTAAAAGGCCGACCAGCGCGCCGATTCACCGGTTGACGGTTCGTGGGGTTTGCGGACGTGGGCGAAGAACTCGTAGACAAAGAACAGGATGGTCACGGCAATGGTGATGATCCAGACCAGAGGGGTTACCTGCATGGTGGGTACTCCAAAGGGGTAGGCGTTGACATGTACGCCAAGGTCTCCTCCGCCCGGCTTAGCCGGAGCCGGCGGCCCGGGATGCATCGCTGCATCCGTATTGACGGGCCACTCACAGACGGGAGTACTCCCCTTGATGGGTTAAATCGTAACTGATCAACGGGCGGCGGGACGGCCGTCGTTCCGCTGCTGCTTTTTGGCCTGCCGCGAGGTCCATCCCTGGCGGTGGAGCCGCTCGAAGCCGTCCAGGAGCAGGTCGAGCGCAAATTCAAACTCAAACTGGTCGTCGCAACCGTGGCCCACCACGGAGCCTTCATCGTGACTCGCTGCGGTGGCCACCTGGACGATGTTCGGATAGCGCGCCGCCATCTGCTCGAACATCGCAGCCTGCACTTCGGGTGCCACCTCAACGGCGCCTCCCCCGGGCTGGCCGGCAGAGTCATCAAACAGTTCCTGCGTGAAGCCCCAGATGCGGCTGCCCATGGCGTGCATGACGTGGTGGGTGAGATCCACGGAGAAGCCGCCGGCCAGGAACATGGCGATGAAGGAGTCCATGTAGCCGAGGACGGCGGGGGTCTGGTTGGTCCGTGATTCCAGCACCTGCCGGGCCCACCGGTGCCGCTGGAGCACGGCCCTGGCCGACAGCACCCGCAGCCTGACAGCGTTCTTCCAGCCGGCGCCGCTTGCCGCCGGGTCGGTCACCGCCGGGTCGATCTCGGAGATGATTGCCTCGACCATGCCGTCGAGGAGCTCCTCCTTGTTGGCAACGTGCTTGTACAGCGCCATCGGCACGACGCCCAGCTCCTGCCCGAGCCTGCGCATGCTGAGCTCGTCGATGCCGGCCTCGTCGGCCAGCGCAACGGCAGCCTGCAGCACGCGCTGCCGGTTCAGGCGCACGCGCCGCTGCTCTTCGATCTGCTGGGCCACGGACCTCCCCTTTCCCAGTTTCAAATCTACGCCATTGACAGGTGTACGCCGTACACCTAATCTTTCTTCCATAAGGTGTACGCCGTACACCATTGGTGGAGGAGCTTCCAATGAAGACTCAGCAGGCAGCGGCAGAATTTGACCGACATCCTGGCCGGACAGGTGGCCACGGTCATCCGGGCAGCACCATGCGGGCTGCGTCCTACCGCCGGTTCGGCCCGCCCGAGGTGGTCCGCGTCGGGGAAATCCCCAGGCCGGCACCGCGGCCGGACGAGGTCCTCATCAAAGTCCACGCCAGCACGCTCAGCGCCGCCGACCACCGCGCCCGCAGCCGCACCGTCCCCGCGGGCCTGAAAATCCTGTCAGCCCTCGGACTGGGCATCTTCAGGCCACGGCACAGGGTTTTGGGCATGGACGTCGCCGGCGTGGTCGAGGCTGTCGGCCGGGACGTGGACCGGTTCGGCGTCGGCGACGAGGTGGTCGCCATGCTCGGGGCAAAGTTCGGCGGCCATGCCGAATACGTCACGGTATCCCAGAACGCAGCCATCACCCCCAAACCGCGCACCATGGGCTTCGAGGAGGCTGTCACGCTCGTCCTCGGCGGTCTCACAGCCCGCTGCTTCCTGGCCCGCGCCGAGATCAGGCCCGGCGACACCGTCCTCATTAACGGCGCCTCCGGCGCGGTGGGCACAGCCGCGGTGCAGCTCGCCAAGAACCTGGGCGCCCATGTCACGGCCGTTTGCAGCAACGGAAACCGGGATCTGGTGGCCTCCCTGGTCGCGGACCGGGTGATCGACTACACCGCTCAGGATTTCGCCGCCGGGGACCACACCTACGACGTGATCATGGACTGCGTCGGCAACGCGCCTTTCAGCCGGGTATCCGGCAGCCTGAACCCGGGCGGAAAACTGCTTCTCGTCGTCGCCGACCTCAAGGGGATCCTCCAGGCATCCGGCAACAGCCGCAGAAGCGGAAAGCTCGTCACCGCCGGCGACCTGAAGCTCCGGTACACCGCCGAAGACCTCGCATCGCTCGTCCGCCTCGCGGAAACGGGCCGCTACAGGGCCGTCGTCGACCGCACCTACACCCTCCCCGGCATCGCCGACGCGCACCGCTACGTCGATGCCGGGCACAAAAGGGGAAACGTCGTCATCCGCATCGCAGGCGAGTAGGAGATTCCCGTGAACACCACCAGAAATGCCACCGCACAGGCTTCCGCTCAGACCGGCAACTCCCTGCCCGGCTCCCAAGAACGACGGCGGCCCGGCTGGCTGGTGCAGGCCGGCCTGATCTTCCTCACGCTCATCCCGGTGCTCGCCGGAGCCGCACGTCTCACCGAACTGACCGGCGGTGCTGCCATCACGCCGAGGAACGAGAGGTTCTTCACCTCCCCCGTCCCGGTGGTCATCCACATTGTCAGCGCCACGGCCTACTCCCTCCTGGGAGCCTTCCAGTTCAGCCCTTCCCTCCGCAGGGGCAGGCGCAGCTGGCACCGGGCAGCGGGACGCCTCCTGATACCGGCCGGCTTCCTCGCGGCACTTTCCGGACTGTGGATGGCCCTGTTCTACGAACTTCCGCCCAGCGACGGGCTCCTCCTGCTCATCCTCCGGCTGGTCTTCGGCAGCGCATTGCTGGTGAGCCTCATCCTCGGAGTTCTTGCCATCGGCCGGAGGGACTTCGCCCGGCACGGCGCCTGGATGACCCGGGCCTACGCCATCGGAATTGCTGCTGGAACACAGGCACTCATCCTCATCATCCCGGAGCTCCTCACGGGGTCGCCCGATGTGACAACCCGGGCCGTCCTCATGGGTGCGGCCTGGATGATCAACCTGGCGGTGGCCGAATACGTCATCCGGCGCGGCACCCGGCCGAACAGGAAGGCACCGCCAACCCAGGCCGACCGGACGGCGGCAACCTTCCCTGGGCGATAAATTTCCTCGGCAAATACCTGCGAGCGCGAGACGGGTTACGGCGTCTTCGGCCGAAGCCCAACCAGCCAGCCGGCCCACTCGCGGGCGGAGCTGAAGGTCCACCTCTTCGTACCGCTTGATCCCGCGGCCGCCTGGATGCCGTCGGCAAGCTCGAAGCGGCGTGCACCGGCCTCAACGGCCTGCGCCATCCCGGCCGGCGACGTGAGGGTGACGGAGCTGGAGTTGACGCTCATGCAGCCGACGAGCATCGCGTTCGCGGTGGTGGTCGTGACCGCTGGGACGGTGCCGGACGAGGCTGCCGCGCCCGACGCAGACGTGGCGGCGGTGTCCAGCCCTGAGGCGCCGGAGTACCTCGCGATGCCGCCGCCGCTCGTCGTCGAGGTTGTCGTCCAGGCATAGCTCGCCGGTTCTGACGCCGTGGCCACCTTGTAATAGCCGTAGACTTTCGGGTTTGCGATGGTGGTCACCGCCGCCAGCCGTGTCCAGCCCGCCGGGGCGCCCGTTGTGCCGATGGTGCCGCCGTTGAGGGCGACGCAGCTGACGAGCAGGTCGCCCTGGACCACATTGGCCGGCTTGGGGATCGTGAGCGTGGTGCCCGCCGTCGTGTTCGTGGCTTGGCTCACCGACTCCCGGACGATGGTGCTGCCCGTACCGCCGGTGCTGACGGTCCAGGTCCGCGTTGCTGCTGTCAGGTCGGTATTGCCGGCCGCGTCGGTGGCCCAGACGGAGAATGTGTGGGATCCGGCCGCCAGCCCGGTGTAGCTCTGGGGTGAGGTGCAGGCGGTGCGCGCCGCGCCGTCCAGGCTGCACCGAAAGGTCGAATTGGCTTCAGTAGAGGTGAATGAGAACGAGGCGCTGGTCGCCGTCGTCGTCGCAGGAGGTCCCGAGGTGATGGTCGTGTCCGGCGGCGTGGTGTCCCCGCCCGGAGGCGGCGTGTTCACGGTCCAGGTATAGCTGGCGGGGGTCTGGTCAACGCCATTCTGGTCGGAGGCGCGAACCTGGAAGGTGTGCGAGCCGGCGGCCAGTTCCGTGTACGACGCCGGACTGGTGCAGCTGACGAATGCAGCCGAGTCGAGCGAGCACGCGAAGGTCGCGCTGGCGGAGGTCGAGGTGAAGGTGAACTGGGCCGACGTCGAGGTCGTCGGATTGGCCGGCTGGCTCGTGATCGTAGTGTCGGGCGGCGCGGGGGTGACCGGCCCGGCCCCGATCTTACGCGGGTCATAGGCCGGATCGACGAGCAAAGCCGGCGCGTAAGCGGCAGCGATGGACTGCCACGGCACCGCCTTGAAATTTTGCCTCCCGGTGTCATTGGCATGGTCCTGCGTGACGAAGAAGCCCTGCGGGAAGGGCCCGCCGACACCGAAGTTGGTCACATCTATCCCGTCCATGCCGGTGACCGCGTCGATTCCGTTCGCAGCCGGGATGTTGAAAGCTCCCAGCGGCCGGTTATCGTCGCGGGTATAGACGTGGAACCGGTTGGAGCCCTGGCTTGCGGCCAGCAGGTAACCGGCGCCGCCGCTGCCGTAGTAGATGCTGATCCCCTTGATGTCCTGGACGATGTCGCCGCCAACCTCGGTGGTGGTGACGACCTTCGTCCCGACGGTCGAATCCCCGGGTTCGGCGCCGTAGCGCCAGATTCCGCCGATGTCCTCCTGCGCAACGTAGAACCGCTTCATCTCGTCGTCGGCCACCAGGCCCTCAGTGTGGGCCGGGCCGCTTACTGTCCAGCTCCGTACGAGCCGGCCGGTCACCGATCCGGTGGAGCCGTCGAGTTCCCACTGTTCGACCTTGCCGATGTCGGTGACGTAAGCGAAGTATTTGCCGGTGTCCGGGGAGTGGTAGAAGGAGAACCCGCGGGGCGTGGCGATGTTGGCAGTGGGCGCGAAGCTGCCGACCTTCGTCAGCGAACGGTCCGACTCGTTGACCTTGTAGAAGTCCAGGCTGCGGACGCGGTTCGAGGCACCGACCAGGCCGACGCGGCTGCTGCCAAGGGGGAAGTTGTAGCGGACATCAACATTGTTCATCCGGCCGTCGGGGTAGTAGAACAATTCCCGTCCGGACAGGTCGTAGACCACAAGGCCGCGCCCGTCGGTGCTCTTGTCCGTGCCGATGATGGTGCTTAGCGAGGGGTCGGTGGGGTGGATCCAGATGGCCGGATCGTCCGCGGCATCCCCGGTTCCGTGAATCGGGGCAGTCTCCACGGTTGCGCTTACCGGCACTACCGCATTCGCCACCGGAGCGGTGAGCCCCACGAGCAGTGCAGCAAGCAGTCCGGCCGCTGTCAGCACGGCAGCAAGCTTCGATTTAAGTGACACGTGTGGCCCCCAATTCTTGATGCCGCATTACGGCGGCGAGGATGTGCGCGAAAGTCGCGTGGGGTGCAGACGGACGCGAATGCACCTGGCGGAGAACAAAGCACCGCCACTGTTCAAGGAGCGCGATGACCGCGGGGCCACCGGGAGATAAAGGATTCTTCCAAGCCCCCTTGGAAAAACCTTGCAGCAGCTCCGCGGCGCACCCCAAGGATGGGGGTGAGGGAAACCTGCCCACACGCGGTTTTCAGGAGTAGGCTGTGGACGTCGGCAGGTTTCCTGCGACTCCTGCCGCGAGGCCGGCTCTCCATCTGAAGAGCCGGTACCCAGCGTGAAAGGGAGACTAATGACTACCGCTTCACACCCCACCCACCACCACGCTATGGGGTTGTCCCTTCACAACACCGCCATGGCTCTGGGTGCGGTTTTCCTGCTGGTTGGCGTCCTGGGGTTCATCCCGGGTATCACCACCAACTACGGCGCCATGAGCTTTGCCGGGCATGACTCCGGCGCCATGCTGCTCGGAGTGTTCCAGGTGTCGGTGCTGCACAACATCGTCCACCTGCTGTTCGGTGTGGCGGGCATTGCAATGGCCCGCTCGGACCGGATGGCCCGGAACTTCCTGCTAGGCGGCGGCATCGTGTATGTGCTGCTGTGGATCTACGGCCTGGTCATCGACATGGAAGGGGCAGCAAACTTTGTCCCGTTCAACACTGCCGATAACTGGCTGCACCTGATCCTCGGCGTCGCCATGATCGGCCTGGGCCTGTGGCTCGGCCGGGACGTGATGGATAGGACGACGAGGCGAAGCGTTCCATAGCGCCAAATCACGGTTAGTAAAACCAACGACGGCGGCCGTCCCCAAGGCAGGAAACCTGCCCATGGGGGCGGCCTCCGTTCTTATCAGGCAGGTACGCCGGCAAAGCGCTTGATGACGGAGTCGAAAGCGCGGTCGGGCAGGACCCGGCTTAGCCAGATCAAGGGGGCTGCCCCCATGCCCACGCTGTAGCGGGTGCGGGGCTTGTTGACGGTGGCCGCCTTCGTGATGGCGCGGCTCACCACCTCGGGTGCCGACGCGAGCCGGTAGCCCGGCTCTGAGCTTGCGGCGAGCGTCTTGGTCATGGCTTCGGCCTGCGTGCGGTAGGCGCCGTGTCCGGAGGTGGCGCGCAGCTTGTCAGCGGCGATGGCACCCCACTCGGTGCGGATCCCGCCCGGTTCGATGACGACGACGTCGATGCCGAACTGCTCGACCTCCAGCCGCATGGCGTCGCTGAGGCCTTCGACAGCGTACTTGCTGGCGTGGTACCAGGAGCCGAGCGGGGTCGCGAAGCGGCCGCCCATCGAGCTGATGTTGATGATCCTGCCGCTCCGCTGGGTCCGCATGTGCGGCAGCACCAACTGCGTCAGCCGCGCCAGGCCGAGCACGTTGACGTCGAGCTGGGCCTGCGCCTCTTCGAGCGGGACTTCCTCCAGGGAGCCGTAGGAGCCGTAGCCGGCGTTGTTCACGAGGACATCGATGCGCCCCTCGTCCGCGATGATGCGTTCGACGGCGGCGCTCGCCGGCCCTGCGTCCGTCACGTCGAGCGCGAGCGTCCTGATCCCCGCCCGCTCAAGGTCGGCCATCCGGTCCGTCCGCCGCGCCGCGGCGTATACCGTGAAGCCGGCGTCCTTGAGCTGGCGGGCGGCCGCCTCGCCGATGCCCGAGGAGCCGCCGGTTACCAGTGCAACCTTCTTGTCCATGTCTTTTCCTGTTCTCGTGTTCTCGTTTCGGTCCGACACATAAGGGACCACTGGTCTCTAATGTAAAAGACCGGCGGTCTACAGTCAAGAGACCTCTGGTCTGTAAAATGGTCTCGTGAGTACTTTTCAGCGCGCCCGAAGCGAGGACCAGCGGGAGGTCAGGCGGCAGGCCATCCTGCAGACAGCGGCGGAGATGCTGGCCGACATGCCGGTTTCCGCCATCAGCCTCAACGAGCTCAGCCGCCGCGTCGGGCTGGCGAAATCGAACGTGCTGCGCTATTTCGACTCACGCGAGGCGGTGCTGCTGGACCTGCTCATCCAGCTCGCGCACGATTTTTTCACCCAGCTTGCGGAGCAGCTGCCGGGCGCCGTCGATGCGGACGACTCGGTCCGGGCCAGGGCCGGAGGCGTCGCCGCGGCACTGGCCGAAGCGATCGCGGCACACCCGATGCTGTGCGAATTGCTCAGCGTCCAGGCGGGCGTCCTCGAGCACAACGTCTCCGCAGCGACGGTCGCGAAGTACAAGCGGGACGGTTATGTCAGCCTGGCCGGTTTCACCGCTGCGCTCCGGCGGGTCCTCCCCGAACTCAGCGAGGACCTTGCAGCAGAAGCCACGAGAACCATCACGCTGTTCGCCGGCGCGCTGTGGACTCACACCCACCCGCCCCAGGCGGTCCAGGACGCGTACACCGCCGACCCGTCCCTCGTGTTTCTGCCGGCCGGCTTCGCCGCATCCCTGGAGCGGACGATTCATATAGTTCTCATGGGGCTGCTGGCGGATTAACCAACAACCCCGAACGTCCACGAGGTGGAGTTTTTGTACACGTATCGCGAGTTAAGGGCCCTTTAGAGGCGATTATCTGTACAAAAACTCCGCCCCATCCGGGCTACAGATAGTCTCCGGCGTGTTCGCGCGCGATTTCGAGCAGGGTGGAGTGGAACGCCACCTCGGCCGGGGCGTAGACCTTGTCCTGGCGCTGCGCCAGGAGTACCCGCCGCAAGGGTGCGGCGTCGCCGAGGCTGACCACCCTGACGTCCGGGTGCTGCAGGGCGACGGCGGTCTTCGGCACCATGGCCACGCCCATGCCGACGCTGACCATCGCTTGGGCTTCCTGGTAGTCGTTGGCCAGGAACCCGATCGTCGGTTCGAATCCGGCCTCATGTGCGGAGCGCTGCAGCACCTCCACCACCGGATGGGCCTCGGCCCGCACGATCCACGACTCCTTGCGGAGTTCCTCCATCCGGATCTCGTCGCGGTCAGCCAGCGGATGCCCGCGGGACACCAGAAGGACAGTACTTTCCTGGAAGACTTCCGTGATCCGGATTGAATCGTCCTGGAAGCGGTTCCAGGGGTAGTCCCAGAGCAGGCACAGCCCGGTCACGCCGGACAACAGATCCGAAACGAGCTCGTCGAAACGTGCACTCCGCAGGGACAACCCAATGGCCGGATACCTCTTTTTGAAGGCACGGATGACCAGCGGCATAAACGATCCGGCAAGGGTCGGGAACGTCCCGACGGTCAGCGAACCCCGCTTGAGTCCGGCAATCTGGTCCAGGTCCGACTGCGCCGCCCGCATCTGTCCGACAATTTTGCGGGCGTGACCCGCCAGCACCTGGCCGGCCTCCGTCGGGACGACGCCTCGGGAGCGCCGGTTGAGAAGGGGCTGGCCGACTTCCTGCTCGAGCTTCCGCAGCTGCTGGGAAACGGCCGACGGCGTGTACAGCATCAGCTCGGCGGCAGCCGTGATCGATCCCTGCTCGACCACCTCCACGAGCAGGGCCAGCCGCCGGATATCAAATAAATCCGCAGCAGCATCCTTAAGCAGTTCTTCAGCCTTCTCCGTCATTGGTTCATTCTATGCAGTTATGCCTCTGAACGCGCGGGCAAGCGTGCGACTTGGCATGGCCCTATCCGCTTCGACAGCACCTCTGGGCCTTTCACCGCAATGAATGAAGAATCGCTACATGGTGCCTCACAAATCCGACATTGTCTTCATTTGTGATCTGGCTCAATCTCAATACAGGCCCCGAACACATCGCGGCAGTCGAGAAGCAAGGAACGGATCATGAAGATCGAAGCGGAGTGGATGCGCGGAGGCACCAGCAAGTGCTGGGTCTTCGAAACCGGGCAGCTGGGCGGGACGGGCACCAGCCCGGACGTGCTTCTTCCCCGGCTGTTCGGCAGCCCGGACCACCGGCAGATCGACGGCGTTGGCGGGGCGACGTCCACCACCAGCAAGGCGATGATCCTTCACCGCCCCGACGGCGACGACGTCGACGTCGAGTTCACCTTCGCCCAGGTGGGCATCGAAGAGGCCGCGGTGGACTGGGGCAGCAACTGCGGCAACTGCTCTGCGGTGGTGGGCCTGTACGCCATCGAAAAGGGCTGGGTGGAACCCAGCGGTGACGTGACCAAGATCGTCACCCGCAACACCAACACCGGCCAGATCATCATCCAGCGGGTGTCCACACCGTCCGGTGCACTGCCCATCGTCCCGGAAGCCCACATGCCGGGCGTTCCGTTCCCCGGATACCGGGTGGGCCTGGGCTTCCAGGACCCCGCCGGCAAAAGCACCGGCAAACTGCTTCCCACCGGATCGGCCACGGACACCATCACCGCCGGCGGAACCCGCTGGACCGTCTCCATGGTCGACGCCGGAGCACCCGTGGTCATTCTCCGCGCCGAAGACCTCGGCCTCGACCCGGAGCGCTACGACACCTGGTTCGCCGGGGTGGAGCTGCAACTGGAGACCCTCGAACACATCCGCCGGCAGGCAGCAGTGCGCATGGGACTCGCCGCAACCACAGCCGAGGCGGCCCGCGCCATCCCCAAGGTCGCGATTGCGGCGGCACCGGCGCAGGCCGATACCGCAAGCGACGTCAGCGTCATGATGCTCTCGATGGGCAAGCCCCACCCGGCCCTCGCCATCACCGGCAGCATCGCATTGACCCTCGCCGCCCGCACTCCGGGCACCGTGCTCAACGAGATCACCGGCAACACCGTCCAGCCCACCCTGCGGCTGCGCACACCGGCCGGGGTCATCGAAACCTGGAGCGAGGAACAGTCCGGATCGCTGCTCGTCGGCGTCGACCGGACCGCCCGCACCCTGGCGACCACCACCATCCACCTCCCCGAGGCCCTCGGCAGCGCCGTCGAAGCCTCCCTCGCAAGCGCCATCAACTGACCAGCGCCACTCAATGAGGAGACAGCACCATGACTAAAACCGCAGAACGTACTGCACCCCTGGATACCGAGACCCGCGACGAACTCTCCCAGCGCCCGAACCGCCGCCGCCGTATAGTGCTGATGACGGTAGTCGCCACCGCTATTCTGGGTCTGGCCGCCCTCCTGTTCGGGGGTGTCTTGTTCAGCCCCGCGGCCGCCTCGGAATCGGAGCCGACCATGACCGCCACGCAGATCATCCCGCTCGTCATCCTCGTGGTGATGTTCGTCGTCGCCACCAAATGGCCGCTGAACATCGGTGTCATGGGGCTGGTTGCATCATTCGGCGTCGGCTACTTCATGCTCGGCATGACCGACAAGGAAATCCTCGCGGACTTCCCGGCCAGCATCGTCCTGACGATCATCGGCGTCACCTACTTCTTCAGCATGGCCCAGCGCAACGGGTCCATCGACATCATCGTCCAGACCTGCGTCCGCCTGGTCCGGGGCAAGACAATGCTGCTCCCCTGGGTCTTCTTCCTCATGGCCGCCGCGCTGACCGCACTGGGCACCTTCTCCCCCGCCGCCGTCGCACTCCTCGCCCCGGCAGCACTCGGACTTGCCTACGAATCCCGCATCCACCCGGTCCTCATGGGCGCCTTCGTCATCAACGGCGCCCACGCCGGCGGCTTCTCCCCGCTCTCCGTCGCCGGCGTGCTGGTGCACGACATCTCGGTGAAAAACGGCTTCCCCATCGAGCAGGGCGCGCTGTTCACGGCAAGCTTCGCCCTCAACTTCATCCTGTCGGCCCTGACCATCGTGCTGTTCGCCCTCCTCGGCAAGCTGCGCGACAAGCACGCCAACGAGTTCACCGGCCTGGACACGCCCCGCGCCGGACGCCCGCAGGGCCAGCAGATCTTCACGCTCGCACTGATCGGCGTGATCCTGGTGTGCACGCTCGGCTTCCACATGCCCATCGGGTTCGTCGCCCTCTCCGCCGGCCTCCTCCTGGCCTTCATCAACATCAAGGAACACAAGACCTTCATCGGCGGCATCTCCTGGTCCACCGTCCTGCTGGTGGCCGGCATGATCACCTACGTCTCCCTGCTCCAGCACGTCGGCGTCATCGACACCCTCGCCGAGCAGGCCCTTGCCCTGGGCGCACCGCTCCTGATCGCACTGGTCCTCTGCTACGTCATCGGCGTCGGCTCCGCCTTCGCTTCCTCCACGGCACTGCTGACCGCGTTCATCCCGATGGCCGGCCCGCTGCTGGCAACGAGCTCCCTCAGCGCCTCCGGCACCGTCGCGGCACTGGCCATCGCCGCGACCGTCGTCGACGTCTCCCCCTTCTCCACGGACGGCGCCCTCGTGGTGGCCAACGCCCGGGACAACGACCGCCAGCGCGTCTACAAGCAGCTGATGATGTACGCCGGCGGCGTGGTCCTCGCAGCTCCCGCCCTGGCCTGGGCCCTGCTGGTACCCACCGGGATCATGTGATTCACCGCCAACAGAACGAACAAGGGTTGCTGCCAGCCGGTGACCACCGGCCGGCAGGCTGCCGGATCCGCATCCGGCAGGCGGGCGGGACCGCTACCCTGCACTCCATCGCAACAGGTAGCCCGAAAGCCGGGCGCAGGAACGGCCCCGTACGCACCTAAAAGGCAGGGCGGCTTAACAGCCGCCCTGCCTTTTGGCTTTCGCGGAGACCATGCCCCGGCAAACGCCGCGGTAAGTCACGGTGGCGAGTGCCGCCGTCGTGCGCTTTTGAAGCACGACGGCGGGTGGCCGGCCCAGTGCCTGGCGGGCCCCATTGCCCGGCCCCGTTATTGTCCCTGGGCCCGGTACGAGGGCGTCTTCTTGGACGCTTCGTCAATCTCTTCCGGCGTCAGGAGCGGCTTGAGCCGCACATATACGTTGCCGACGAGTTGATCATCAGCGCAAGGGCTGCCGCGCTGGCCGCGTCCGGGACATCGAAGACGCCGGTCCCCCAAACGGGGCCGTGGGCACAGCGTAGGCCTTCATCACTGCACTGACAACGGCCCGCGGAAAGCTGCGTGGAAGGACGTTCGCTGCCTCACATCAGCGCGAACGTACAGTTGTGGCCCTCGGGAAGCGCTTCCCAGGGGCCCTAGTGTACGTTCGCGCTCTGTGGTGCGGTCCCCTTGTGGGCCCGCCGGAGCAGCAGTAGCATCCCCTCAGTTGTTGGAACCGTGGAGGTGGGCAACGATGCTCGAGACTGCGCACAGCACCAGCACTGACAGCCGCCGCGACCTGATTACAGAGCTCCTGGGCCTGTGGCTGGTGCTGGCCGTCTTCCTCGACGGCTGGGCGCACATCAACCTGCCCGGCCTCGAGACGTTCTTCACCCCGTGGCACGCCGCCCTCTACTCCGGCATGCTGGCCACGGCGGCGTGGACCGCCGTCGTGATCTGGCGCAACCGCAAGCCCGGGCAGCCGCTGCTGCAGGCAGTTCCGCCGGGCTACCGCGGCACCGCCGCGGGCGTGATCCTGTTCGGCACCGCCGGCGGCCTGGACCTGCTGTGGCACGAGCTCCTCGGCATCGAGGTTTCGCTGGACGCGCTGGTCAGCCCCACCCACCTGCTCCTTGGTTTCAGCCAGTTCCTCATCCTGGGCACCGCCGTCCGGAGCGCCCGCGCCGCCGGCAAGCCGGCCGGACTGCAGCATCCCGGGAACGCCGGCCTGACCCCGGCGGCGATCTTCGCCGTCGTCCTCATGACCGGGCTGGGGGCGTTCTTCCTGGTGTACTGCTCGGCGTTCGTACGGCCCGGGCCGACGGCCGTGTTCGTGCCGTCGCCGGTGGGCACCCCCGGCCGCATCCAGGCGGAGCTGCCCGTGGTGATCACCCTGGCGAGCTACTTCCTGACCACCGCGCTGATCATCGCGCCGTTCCTCTTCACGCTGTCCACGGCCCGGCGCCCGGTCCGCGGCATCGTCACCCTGCTGGTGGTGGCGGCGGCCTGGCTGCCCGTGGTGATGGTGGGCCTGCACGCCTATTCGATTTCCGGCGCCGCGGGTGCGACCGTTGCCGCCGTCGTCGCCGACCTGCTGCTGACCCAGCTCCCGGACTCCTGGCCGGGGAGGGGGCTGCCCGCCGTCACCGCCGGGATCGCGGCGCTCATCTGGACTGGACAGCTGGTGGCGTTCGCCGTGACGGATGCGATCCGCTGGCCCGTCTCGCTGTGGCTGGGCGCCGTGGTGCTGAGCGCCGCGGTGGCCGCCGGGCTGGCGCTGCTCAGTTCCTGGAGTTCGTGGGCGCCCGAGCGGCACTAGACCTTCCGGTCAGAACGCCAGGGCGACCAGTGCGAGCAGGGCCGGCACCGTCGAGGCGAGGGTCCCCGGCACGCTGTCCCCCTTTTTCGGGTAGTGCCCCAGCCAGTCGGCCAGTCCCATGGTGGCGCCGCTGAGCACCATGTTCGCGCAGCAGTAGATGACCAGCGTGTGGGCCACCACGGGGTATCCCATGTTCGCGGCCACCACCCCCGCGACCGCGCCGAGGCCAATGAGGAGGTTCCGGAACCCGGTGGGGATGGCCCACATCATCACGGCAGGCACGTTCTGCGCCGGGGTGCTCAGGAATTTCTGCACCGCCGGGTAGCGCATGAGGAAGCTCTCCAGCGGGAACACCAGAATGTAGATCAGCGCAGCCAGCAGCGCGAAAACCTGCGCCACGGCGTTCATCGCCGGTTCCTGTTGCGTGAGTGGCCCATGGTGCTCGGCTCCGGTGAGTAGAAGAAAGGGTGCTTGGTGCCCCTGATCGAACAGTACGACGGCGGCCCGCGGGCACCCATCCCCGGCGCCGGGGCTTGGGCTGCTTTGCGGTATCCCCTTCCGAGGGGATTGCCGCGGACGGCAGCGGACGGATACTGGACGTATGTGGGAGGAACGCGCGGAGCGTGTCCGGCGTGAGATTGCGGCGCTGGCGGCGAGCGGTTTGGGTGTGGCCGAGCTGCATGCCTCGGCGCAGGCCGCCGTGCAGCAAGTAGTGCCGTTCGAGCAGGCCTGCTGGGCCGGCGTCGACCCCGGAACCATGGCCATGACCTCGGTGACCAACTGGCACGACTGGCCGGTGCCGGAGGAGTACGCGCTGCGCTTCGCCGAATCCGAATACACGGGCTCTGAGCCAAACACCTTCACCCAGCTGGTGCTCCGTCCGCGCCCGGTGGCCCGGATCTCCGACGCTGCGCACCGCGACGTGGTCCGCAGCGTCCGCCTGAACGACCTCCTGCGCCCGCAGGGCCTGGAGCACGAACTGCGGGCGGCCTTCCGCGTGGACGAGGCCTGCTGGGGAGTCGGCAGCCTGTTCCGCGGGCAGGGCCAGGACTTCACGGACCGCGAGGTGGAGTTCCTCGGAGCGCTCACGGCGACCCTGGCCGCGGCCAGCCGGATTGCCGTCCGGGCGGAGCGGGGCCGGGCACTCCGGGCGCTCCGGTGGTGCAGGGCAGCGCTCCGGTGGTGCGGTGCAGCGGACGGCCGAGGGTCCGGTGATCGTGCTGGTGGGTCCGCGCGGCGAGCTGCGTGCCGGCACGTCAGCGGCGGCCTCCTGGCTGGCCGAGCTCGAGGACGCGGCACCCGGCCGGTTCAGCATGGTCCTGTACGGCGTGGTGGCAGGGGCCCGGGCGGCACCCTCCGGCACCGCGCGCGGGAGGATGCGCGACGCCAGCAACAACTGGGTGGTGCTCCAGGCCAGCCGCCTCATCACCGGGGACGATCCCGGGCAGATGGTGGTCAAGGTGGAGCCGGTCACCACCCACGACCTCGTCAGCCTGCTGCTCGCCGCATACGGCGCCACCTCCCGAGAGCGCGACGTGTGCCTGGAGGTCATCGCCGGAGCGACGACAGCGGAGATGGCCAGCCGCCTGTTCATCTCCCCCTACACGGTGCACGACCACCTGAAAGCCCTCTTCGAGAAGGTCGGCGTGGGCAGCCGCGGTGAACTCGTGGCGAAGCTGCTGGCCTGAGGCGTTCCGGCAGAGGTGTTCCCAGAGCCCCGCGGAGTGCCGGGATCCTATGATGGGGCATGGACTTCTGGGACGTCGTGTGGACCGTGGCGGGGGCCGGGCTGATTCTGCTGATGTTCGTCGATGTCTTCCACACACTGCTCTATCCGCACGGCTCCGGTCCGGTGTGCAGGACCATCATGCACGCCTGCTGGAGCCTCTCCCGCCTCACCAGGGGAGGTGCCTCCTCCATCGCGGCCCCTGTGGCCATGGCTGCCGTCATCTTCGCCTGGGCCGGCATGGCCATCCTGGGCTGGGCGCTGTTGTACCTTCCTCACCTGCCCGAGGGTTTCATCTACGGTGACGGGGTCCCGCGGCAGGCGGATTTCCTCGAGGCGGTCTACGTCTCCATGGTGACCCTGTCCACTGTCGGATTCGGGGAAGTCGTGGCGGGCTACCCCCTGCTGAGGCTGATCTCGGCCGCCCAGGCCGTCACGGGCTTCGGCCTGCTGACGGCCACGGTGTCCTGGATCCTGCAGATGTACCCAGCCCTGAACCGCCGCCGTGCCCTTGCCCACCAACTGAACCTTTTCCGGGAAGCAGCCACTCCCGGCAATCCGTTCTCAATGGACGCGGGCCACGCCGCCGGGCTGCTCGAATCGCTGGCCGGCAGCGTGGCCGCCGTCAGCATCGATCTGCTTGCCTTCCACGAAACGTACTATTTCCAGGAAGTCGAGCAGAGGGGCTCCCTGCCGGCCACGGTGACCTACGCGCAGGAGCTCGCCTCCGAAGCCAGGGCCAGCGACCACCCCGACCTGCAGTTCGCCGGGCGGATGCTGGAGGCGGCGCTGGAGGATCTCGCCAAGGTCCTCCAAGGCAGATTCGGCCACGCGGGGACGACGTCGTCCGAAGTGTTCGAACACTATTCCAACCACCACAGGCACCGGCGGGACGGCTGGCCCGGGACCCCTTAATTCCGGTCATTGACTCCCCGGATATGTGCTGACAAACTTACAAAGTTCTTGGGTAGCTCGCCGTGCGCTTTTGCCCTTGGGCGGAAATTTACGACGGCGGGCGGGGACACCGGCGTTACGGCGGCACCCGGTCACGCACTCCAGTCATGCACTTCTAAAGGGGAAACATGAAGATTTCAATGAATTCGACAGCGGCGTTCCACGGAACCACCAGCCGCGACATTGCCGTGGCCAAAGCGGCAGGCTATGACGCCGTCGAACTCCAGACGCCCAAGCTGTTCCGCTTCCTCGACGCGGGCTACACCGGGCATGACCTGCTGCCGCTGCTGGACGGCTTCCCGGTCTCCGGCGTCGGCGCCATCCAGGAAGCCCCGGACGAGGAATTCAAGCGCGACGCCGTCCGACTCTCCGGGGTGGCCGGCATTGTGGGTGCCCCGTTCGTGCAGATGTGCACCGGACCCGTCGACGTGCGGGTGGTCAAGGAGTTCCGCGCCGGGTCCCTCGGCGACGACGACCTCCGCTTCCGCGGCGCCCTGGGCATGGCAGACAAGGATGCCCTCGCCGATACCGCCCGCCGGGTCGCCCTGGCCGCGGACATCGCCGCCGACCACGGCGTCAGCCTGTACCTGGAGCCGCTGGCCTGGTCCCCCATCAACCGTGTGAGCCAGGCGCTGCAGATCTTTGAAACCATCGACCGGCCCAACGCGAAGCTGTGCGTGGACTTCTGGCATTTCTGGGCCTCCGGCGACACCCCCGAGGACATCGCCGCCCTCCCTTCGGACCTGATCGCCGCCGTCCACGTGTGCGACGGCCTGCACGTCCCGCCGGGCGAAGTTCCCGACCAGTCCATCTCCCGGAACGTCTGGACCGGCGCGGGCAACATCCCGCTGCAGGAGTGGATCGACGCGTGCAAGGCCACCGGCTACGAGGGCTGGTACTGCCCGGAGATCTTCTGCGACAAGGTTGCCGAGCTCGAGGACACCCTGGTGGCCTTCACGCTGCGCAACACCGTCCAGATGCTCCTGGCCTGACGGTTCCACGTCTCCAGAATTGCCGTGTGAGCAGACGGATACAAGAACGAAACCTTGGAGCGACGCGCTGAAACATGCCATGGCTACGCTAATTCCTACCTGAGAGAGGGTCACCCACAGGTCAACTGAAAGGAAACAGCTGCCGTGCTTTGGAACACCTTGAACCTGTTTTTCACTTCGTCGCTGGCAAACGGAAATTCATCATTTGGTGAGACCGGGCCGGCCAGTGAATTCCCCCAGGGCAAACTCACTTCCGCACCCTGGGAAGGCTGGTGGGACAGCCCCACACAGGCGTGACGGGCGTGGAGTAAGCTCGCCGAAAACGGTCCGGCGCATCGGGAGGGCACAGCGTGGCAGAGCCAGGCGGCAGTACAGAACTCAAGGACGAGGGGCTGCCGCTGACCGCGCTGGCCGTGGCGGCGGGCCGGGCCGTCGAGGCGTCCCGGCCCGACCCGCTCGTGGCCGATCCCTACGCATCCGCCCTGGTGGTGGCCGCCCGCTCGCACCTGGACCTGCCGACAGTTTGGCCTGCTCAACCGGCCGAGGCAGCTCCCCTGCAGCAGCCGCTCCTGCTGGCCTCCATCTACATCGGAATGCGGACCAGGTTCATCGACGACTTCCTGCAGTCCGGCTCCCCCACCCTGCAGACAGTAGTTCTGGGCGCCGGGCTCGACACCCGGGCGTTCCGGCTGGCATGGCCTGCCGGCGCCAGGGTCTTCGAGCTGGACAGCGCCAACGTGCTGGAATTCAAGGCCCATGTTTTGAGCCGGCTGTCCGCGGAGCCTGGCTGCGAAGTGATTCCTTTGGGCGCGGATCTGTCACTGCCTTGGCGGGAGCCGCTGCTCGCCACTGGCTTCGACCCCGGACAGCCGACGACATGGGTCCTCGAAGGCGTGCTGCCGTACCTCGATGCCGCCGCCCAGCATGCGGCGCTGGGCGAAATAGCCGCGTTGTCGTCGTCGGGATCCCGGGCGGTGATTGAGCGCGCCGTACCGATTCCCAAGACCGACGACATGGACACCAAGCTGCGTGAGTTCAGCGAAAAAACCGGCCTCCCCATGAGCCAGCTGCTGGCACGGGCAGATCCGCCGGACCCCGTGGAACTGCTCGAAGCGGCCGGCTGGCGGTGCAACGCCAGCTCCGTGGAGGACCTGTGTTCGAAGTACGGCAGGGTGCTGTCGCTGGACCCAGCCACTGACGCTGGAGTCGGCGCGCCCGAAGCAGAGCAGCCCCAAGCAGAGCAGGCCGGACCGGAGACCCGGGGCCAGGACACCCACGGGCAAGACCAGTCCCGCGGCGGCTTTGTCACCGCCTGGCTGCCGTAAGCCACCCCGGCCCGAACAGGGCACTGCCTCAGGACGGTGATGCCGACGGTTTTGCGAGTTCGGCTGCCACCTGATCCGTCCAGGCGTCGATTGCCGACCAGTCGCGCAGGTCTCCGAACTGGCCGCCGGTGAGCCGGAACAGCGCCCGGAGCGGAGCCGATAACTGGCTCGCCTCGTAAACGCCGGAGAAGACGGCGTGGCCGCGAAGCGGGACGTTCTGGAACTGCGTTTGTTCCAGGCGTTGTTTCTGCAGCTCGGCGCCGCGCCCGCGGAACAGCTTCGGCAGACCGTCGGACATCCCCACGCTGAAGGCCCAGACCGGACGGCTGGCCAAATCGGGGCCATGCCGGGTGAGGAACTCCAAGGCCGGCGGCAGCCACGCCTGGTTGTGGATGGCACTGCCGACCACAACGGCCCCGTAGCCGGAGACGGAACCGACCTCCTCCACGGACCGGCACTCGATCCCGTCCAGAGTATCCGCCATGCGTGCGGCCATGTGCTGGGCTATTTCGCGGGTGGAACCCAGCGCGCTTGAGTAGGCAACAAGAACAGTCATGGTGGAGCCTCCTGCCTTTCCTCCCACCATTTTGCTGGAACAGGCGCCGGATGGAACCTGCCAAACGTCCCCTCTATGCCGTTAACCTCACCGCCACCTGCCCGCAGACAGCAGGCCACCTGGCCTCCCTAGGGTGAACGGGTCGGCGGCTCAGCGCCGACCACCGACTTCCGGGAGGAACCCCAACAATGCGTAAAGTCCTGACCGCTGCGGCCGCCGTCGCGCTCTTAACCGCCATGGCGAGCCCCGCCGTCGCCGCACCTGCCGCGGAGGCCGGCACGCCGTCGTCGAACGCTGCGGGCACCGCAACGTCAGCTGTAAAGACCAACGAGAGCAACGGCTCCTTCGACCTGCAGTCGCACCGCGGCGGCCGCGGCGAGTGGACCGAGGAGTCACTGGCGGCGTTCGCCAACTCGCTGAAGCTGGGCGTGAGCACGCTGGAGCTGGACACGCACCTGACCGAGGACGGCAAGGTCATCGTCTGGCACGACGACACGATCCAGGCCAACAAGTGCACCGACACCGCCCCCGCTACGCCCAACGACCCCGAGTTCCCATACGTCGGCGACCGCGTGGCGGACCTGTCGCTGGCCCAGGTCAAGACCCTGAACTGCGGCTACACCCAGCTGGCCGGCTACCCGGAGCAGCAGGTCATCGAGGGCAACCGCATCGCCGAGCTCAAGGACGTCTTCGCGCTGGTGAACGAGTACGGCGCCAAGAAGGTCCGCTTCAACGTGGAGACCAAGGTGGAGGACGGCCAGGCCGGCGGCGAAGGTTCTGTGGCGCTGACCAAGGCCGTGGTCACCGAGATCTACATGGCTGGCATGTCCGGCCGGACCACCGTGCAGTCGTTCGACTGGTCCACCCTGAACTACACGAAGAAGATCGCCCCGCAGCTGCCGCTCGTGGCACTCTCCAGCGGCGACGCCTGGCTGCAGGTGGGCAAGCCCGGCGCCGCCCCGGAGCTCGGCGGCATCGACATCGACGACTACGACGGCTCCCTGGCCAAGGCGGCCAAAGCACTCGGCTACGACGTCATCTCCCCCACGTACCGCTCGGTCACGCCGCAGATGATCGCCGAAGCCCACGAATTCGGCCTGCCCGTCATCCCGTGGACCGTGAACACCACCGCGGACATGGCCAACCTGATGGACCTGGGCGTGGACGGCATCATCACCGACTACCCCACCCGCCTGCGCACCCTCATGCAGGAGCGCGGGTCCAAGCTGCCGAAGGCTTACGCACTCTAGCTGTCCAGCCAGAATGTACGACGGCGGGCCGTCCTTTCGGGGGCGGCCGTTCCGTTGGTTCGCCGTTCCGTTGGGCGGCCGTCCCATTGGGCGGCGAGGTCGGGAAGCAGGACAGGGACGGTTCAGGGGCGATCGGCGCCGGCAGGTCCGCCCGTTGAGATCCATGACCCGAGAGGGTGCTCTGCGATGTCCTGTTCTTCGTTTTCCGCGGCGACCACGACGAACCCCCTGGCCTGGTAGTTGGCTAGGGCGGCGGGTCCGTCGAGAGTGCAGGTGTGGACCCAGACACGGGAGACGGGTGGCAGCTCGAACCGCTCCGAAAGTGACCAGGCTGCCTGGATGCCGTGTTCGAGGAGGCATCCGCCGAGGCTGCGGCCGATGGCCCGTTCCGCCAGCCCGAAGTAACGGATTTCCACGTCCGTGCCCTCGCCGGCAGTCACGGGGTGCAGGTGCACGTAGCCGAGTGGAACGCCCTCGCCGTAAAGGATCCAGAACTCACTGCCGGGGACGCTGAGCTCATCGACCCATTGCTGCCGGGACCAGCCGAGCCGGTCGGTCCAGTGCCAGGGACCCCCGACCAGCCCGTAGAGGAACCGCGCGTACTCAGGGGAAACACCGGTCGCGCGGTCCAGCCGGACCTCCTCGGGAAAGGCCCGTGCCTCGTGTGCCGGCGGCGAAAGCATTTCGAGTGTGGTCGTGGTGACTCTCATCGGGTCTTCTGTCTCCTGAAGGATGGGCCGGCTGGGTTCCGTTGGCAACATGGATTGCTGCCACTTATTGTCTTTCACCCGAGCTCTGGCTTGTGACGCTACGCCAAGCTGACATACTGCTTAGTGAGCTTTGGGGGTTCTCTTGAAAATCGTGCTGTACGTCATCTGGGCATTGTTTGTTGCCGGGACCGTCTACTCGTTTATCCACACGATCCGGAAAAACAGACAACACGAACAGCGGACAGCTGATTGGCCCCGCGTTCAGGCCATGGTCACCGGCAGCCGGGCCGGCTGGAGTGGCGGCACCGGCAACATGACCCGCAACCGCCGCTTCTTTCCCACGTACCAGTTCACCGATCTGCACGGTAGGCCGTTCATAGGGAAATCCGATGTCTCGTCTGTCGAGCAGCCAGTGCCGGGATCGCAGGTGGAGATTGCCTACAACCCCGCCAACCCCAGCGAGTCATTCCTCGTCTCAACTCAGACAAGGACGGCGCTGGGTTGCCTGATTCCCTTCTTCGCTGTCTTTGCCGTTGCCCTGTTCTGGTTCATCGGCGTCTTTCCGATGGGCTGACCTGCCCGCTGCCAACCGTCAAGGAATTTTCACGTGACAAGCTGGGGGTCTCATGAATATCGCGGCACTGCGTAAGTCCATTCACCGGCCCATGGCGGGCGCCCGGGGCCGGACCTTGGCCGTAACTGGCGCCCTGATGGCGGTCGGACTGCTGCTCCCATCGTGTGTTGTGACCAGCGGGCCGGCAAAACCCACATCAACTGCCACTTTGGCGCCCGGCGCTTTCTCCACCCTGGACCCGGCCGGCGTTGCGCAGATCGAGGCAAGCAAGGTTGCCCGGCTGGACATGCGTTCCGGGACCTTGGAGAAAACTGCCGTCAAGGTTGGTGCAACGGAGACCTTCGGACCCGAGATCAACACGATCGGTGAGGGCAAGATCGACCTCACGATTGAAGGACCGTCAGGAGAAATCACAGCAAAGACAGACAGGATCCGCTTCCTTGCAGCGGAAACCCGGACGGACTTCAGCCAAGTCACGTACTTCCTCACGGCGGAATCCAGGGAGGAGTTTTACGGGCTCATCCGCGACGGGGTCCAGCGCTACGGCATCGACAGCGAATCCGCCGAACGCTGGATCAGCTCCACGGAGACGGACCCTTCAGGCAAGAGCGGATTTTCCCTCACCTCTGGCCACGCTCCGGGCGTTGAGGTGAACTACGACCTCCGTTACGACGGGTCCAAGGACGTGCAGGTCATCATCGTCCACGTCCTGCCAGCCGCCTGAACCGGCGCCTTCTGACTTCTGTGCCCGCTAGGAGCCTTCATAGGCTCCCGTTCCGCCGTCGGTCTTGCCCACGGTGAAGAGAAACGCGGAGTCCTCCTCGGCTTCGACGCTGTAAAGTCCGTCCGGCACGATTAGGAGGTCCCCGGGCTTTCCCTGCCAGGACGCATCCTCGACCACGAGCCGGATACAACCGTGAAGGACAAACAGGGTGGCCTCGCCTGGATTCAGGTGCTCGCTGTGCTGCACCCCGGCCTTCATGGCGATCACTGTTTGGCGGAGTACCTTCTCGTGCCCGCCAAAAACGGTGTCGGCCGCCCGCCCGCTGGTCGAGGTGACGGCAGCTTCGAGCTGCTGCTTGGCCAAGGCATCGATCGATATCTTCTGCATGGAGTTACGGTACCCAGATGCTCTTCCGGTAAACGGGGCGCAGGCAGACGGCTGACTCGACACCCGATTCGATGCGGCCAGAAAGTTTTTGACCAAACCCGTAACCTTTGTGACCCGATTTTCGATCCACAGAGTGCGGGGGGAAAAACCGCAAAGTTGAACGCAAGTTTTTTCGTCAACGGAAGGTCTCATCTCATGTCTTTGTTCACCCTTACCGGAAACAAGCTGGCGGCAACCGTTCTGGCGGCCGGAGCGTTGGTGGTAGGCGGAACAGGAGTCACCGCCGTCGCTGCTTCGCTGCAGGACAGCCCCACAGTAGCGGAAGCGGAATCGCCGTCGCCCAGCCCCACTGCTACCGAAACTGAATCACCGGAGCCCAACCCGACGGCCACCGAGTCCGAATCTCCGGAGCCGACTCCTACAGAAACGGAAACGGAATCTCCGGAGCCCAGTCCCACAGCGACCGAGTCCGAATCTCCGGAACCGTCTCCTACGGAAACGGAAACCCCGAGCCCGTCGCCCTCTGAGTCTGAGGAACCAGCACCATCGCCCGGCTCCGCCGCCGCGGGACCAGACGCCACTGGCCCGGCCGCCTTCGGGCTCTGCAATGCCTTCAGTCACGGCGGCCTGGGCGCCACATCCACAGCCCGTGCCGCACTCGTCAAGGCCGCCGGCGGTGAAAGCCGGATCGTCTCCTACTGCGCGGACGTCACAGGTGCGCGCGACACGGACGACGACGATGCCGCCGAGACGTCGACTGGCCAGGAAGTGACCGGCCAGCAGGAGACAGAACAGCAGGCGGAGCCGCAACAGCAGGTGGAGCAGGAGCGTCAGGTGCAGCAGGAGCGCCGGGGCGCCGCGCCGGGCCAGCGGAGCGGTCAGGGCCACCCGTCCGGCAACTCGCACAACCACTCCGGCAACTCGCACGCCAAGTCCGGCGGCCGCGGGTAGCCTGTCAGCTGGGGGGACTCCCGGGCCGGGACGAGATATTCGGCCCGGCCCGGGGGCCCGTCCAACCGATGTCTGCGCATGGGCATCTGGCAGGGGGGTGGATGCAAGAGGTCAAGGGTGATCCCACGACGTCCGGTCAGTCCGACGAGGGCGTCTTTTGCGCTGCCTACCGCGAGTTCTCCCCTGCCGTGCTGAGCTATCTCCGCTCGCGCGGCGTGGAAGATCCGGAAGGCACCACGCAGGAGGTCTTCCTCGCCCTGCACCCCCAACTGGCCGGCGTGCGGGGCGGGCTGCCGGGAATCAAGTCACTGGTCTTCTCGATCGCCCACGCACGCTATGTGGACGAGCATCGGCGCCGCAGCAAAGCCCCGGCGACCACAGGCTACGACCCCGATGCAGACCCTCGCTGTGACCCGTCCGCCGAAGACCAGGTCCTGGCAGAAGAGGCCACCGCAAACGTGAAGGAGCTGCTCGGGACGCTGCAACCCGACCAGCAGGAGGTCCTCGCACTGCGGATCGTCGCGGACCTGTCCCTGGAAACCACGGCGGAAATCATGGGCAAATCCCCGGGAGCCATCAAGCAACTCCAGCGTCGAGCCCTGTGCCGGCTCCGAAAACTCCGGAACTCACTAAGAGAGGGCGCGTCATGACCAATGCGGACAAGTGGCAGGAAGAGCGCCGGCTCGACGACGAACGCTGCGTGGACGGGCTGCTCGCCGAGGCGGGCCTTCCCGACGACGCCGAACTGCGGGCTGTGCTGCTGGAGCTTCGGAACCTTCGGGCCGCTGAGGTCCCCGAGCCTTCCGCAGAGCTCGCCGCGCTCCTGGGTAAGCAAGCGACGCCGGACGTGATCCGTCTGGAAGACTGGCCCCGCAAACGCCCGGGGAGGAAGCGCGTCATCTTCACCACGCTCGCTGTAGCAGCCTCGCTCGGGGTCGCCGGCGGGGCAGCGGCCGGAAATGACACCGTGCGCAGCAAGGCCGAGGGAACTATCGACAGCATCGTCAGCTCGTTCTTCCCTCCCCCGCCGGTGAAGCCAGCACCGTCGTCACCATCACCGGCACCCAAGCCTGCGAAGGCACCCGCACCCGCGCCGCCCGCCGTCGTACTTCCCTCCCCTGCCGGAACTGCGCCCGCCCCGGAGCCAACAGCAGAACGTTCCGCAGGCGAAGGGCGGAAGGGCGCGCAGGAGCCTCCGCATGAACGGCAGGCGCAGAATGGCAAGGCAACCGGACGGGACGCCGCAGTTACCGGGATGCCGGCCCAGCCCGGAGCTTCCCCGGCTGCCGAGGTGCCGTCACCTACAAAGGAACGGCCGGCACATGACCCGCCTTCCAACAACCGGCCTGCGAATGGAATTTCTGCGGGCGGCCGGGAGACGCCGGGTATTGGCAATGCCAACGGCAAAACACGGAATGACGTCGGAACCGGCCCTGGTGCCGATCAGCCCAAAGCGCCCCCGGCCAAAGGTAGCGGCCGATAAGCAAGCTGGTTTCGACAGGCTCAACCAGCGTTGTTACCAAAAGTGGCCGCGTGAAGCCGTCCGCAGGCGGCCATTATTGGCAACCCGGCGCGGGCGACCCGTGGGGCCTTCCGCCGGGGCTTTCCGCACGCAAGACTGGGCGTGACCCAACCGCTGCAGAAGGAGCCCTCACGTGCCTCGCCAACACCCGGTCATCGTCTTCGACGTCAACGAGACCCTGTCCGATATGTCCCCGCTGGCCGACCGCTTCGCCGAAACCGGCGCCCCGGCGTCGCTCGCCAAGCTGTGGTTCGCCACTTTGCTCCGCGACGGCTTCGCCCTCACCGCGGCCGGCGACAACAAGGCTTTCGCGGAGATCGGAGCCGAGGCACTGCGCGGGTTGCTCGTTGATTTCAACCTGAACATGGAGCCAGACGCCGCCGTGGAGCACATCATGCAGGGCATGGCTGGCCTGGGCCTCCATCCGGACGTGCCCGACGGGGTGTCCGCTCTGAAGACTGCCGGGTACCGGCTCGTGACGCTGACCAACGGCTCAGTCAACGTTGCGGAGAAACTCTTCACTGCTGCCGGTATCCGGGACAGCTTCGACCGCCTGCTCTCGGTCGAGGACGGGCCCGCCTGGAAGCCTGCCCGCGCGGCTTACGACCATGCCGCGACGGCCTGCGGCACCGATCCGGAACACATGCTCCTGGCGGCGGTCCATCCCTGGGATATCCATGGCGCCGCACGGGCCGGGCTTGTCACCGCATGGATTAACCGCTCGGGGGCCGCCTACCCGGGCTACTTCACCAAGCCCGATTACACCATTACGTCGCTTGGGCAGCTTCCGGGCGCGCTGGTCAAGCGGTAGCCGGTTTCGGCCCAGGCGCCACCGGTCAAGCGCCGAGTTGCCAGAAAAGTAGCTGGCAGTTGCCGTCGCTTTGAGGGTTCAAAACGACGACAACTGCCAGTCAGTTGGGTAAGGCAGTTTTAGACGCGCGCCCTCCGTGCTTCGGCGTCCCGGCGGTTCAGCTCAACGTGGCTGCGCTTGGGCAGGCCTTCGGAACCGGGCACGCCCGGAAGCTCCTCGCCGCGGAGGCTGGCCTGCGCGGTTTCGCGCATGCACAAGACACTCACCAGTCCGATCAGGCCGGCAAGCGCCATGTACCATCCCGGCACCAACTGGTTGCCTGTTGACTCAATCAGCTGGTTGGCCACGGTCTGCGAGGGGCCCGCAAAAAACGCCGTGGAGAAGTTGTAGGCGATCGCAAAGCCGGTGTAGCGGACAGCCGTGGGGAACAGTGCCGGCAAAGTCGAGGACACCGAGGCCACGAGGATCACCAGCAGCAAGCCCAGCACGGCCAGGCCCAGGAACTGCAGGACCAGGTTCTGCATGCCCAGCAGCAGCACCGCAGGCACGGACAGGAGCATGTAGCCGGCCGCAGCCACGAGCAGCAGCGGCTTGCGCCCCACCCGGTCCGACAGGGCGCCCACCGGAGGAATGGCCACCAGCATCAGGGCCATGATGGCCACCAGCATCCAGTTGCCCTGTGCCGTGCTGTGCCCCAGCTGGCCGCTCAAATACGTCGGCATGTAACCCAGGATCAGGTAGAACGCCACGTTCAGCAGCACCACGAAACCGGCCAGGACCAGCAGCTGCCGCCAGTTGTTCCGCAGGACGTGCCGCAGCGGGGACTTAATGGTCTCCTTGTGCTGTGAAGCCTCGGAGAACACCGGCGCCTCCACCAGCCGGGTCCGAATCCACAGCGCGGTCAGGCCCAGCGGGATGGTCAGCAGGAACGGCAGCCGCCACCAGCCAGCTTCCATCCCGCTGTCACCCACGATCGCGATCAGCGTGGTGCACAGGATGGCAGCCAGCATGAACCCGACAGTGGTGCCGAACTCCAGGAAGGAGCCCAGGAAGCCGCGGCGCCGGTCCGGGGAGGACTCCGCCATGTAGACCGCCGCGCCGCCGTACTCGCCGCCGGCGGAGAAGCCCTGGACCAGGCGGCACACCAGCAGCAGCACCGGAGCCAGCAGGCCAACCGTATCCAGCGTCGGCAGCAGGCCGATCGCACCGGTGGCCAGCGTCATCAGCGTCACGGTGAGCACCATGACCTTCTGCCTCCCCACCCGGTCACCCAGCGGTCCCAGGATCAGTCCGCCCAGCGGCCGCACCAGGAAGGACAGCGCCAAGGTGGCCAGGGTCAGCGTGACCCCCAGGCCGCCGTCGCCCTCCTTCGATCCGAAGAAGTTGGTGGCCATGTAGATGGTCAGGTAGCCGTACACGCCGTAGTCGAACCATTCGACGGCGTTGCCCAGGGCGGACCCGAGGATGGAACGGTGCAGGCTGCGCTTGCCCTCCGCGGTGCGTGGTTCGGCGCCCGGAGCCGCGTCCGGCTGCCTGTCATGCACGGGCTGGGGACTGGTCATCATTGGTTCGTCCTTCAGTGAAGTGGTTGTCATTGCGTGCCGCCTGTTGTCTGGCCTGGTAGGCGGCCGCGCCGGAATTGGCG